>JBEBGB010000010.1:0-30025 GCA_040081675.1 Vicinamibacterales bacterium | reverse complement strand
TCTGGATCGGGATGCCGGAACGACGCCTCGGTGAATGCTGCATGCATCGCGGCTTGCACCGCGGTCCAGCCGAGCCACCGCTCGAGCGTGTTGAGCCACACTGCCGGTTTGTCGTACGCAAGCACGCCAATGGTCTCCGGCCTCTGCCGGTACGACGCCGCGCCCATCGTGTCGTCAGTCGGGCCAGCGCGGTAGCGCCATATTCGGTTCAAATCGGTTTCGCGCGAGAAGCGAACGTCCTTGAACACCCACGGTACGAAGCCGCCGAAGTAGTAGCGATCGAGATGCATCTCCGGGTAGTCGAGGGAGAGCGCCCGCGCCGCGGCGTATGTGTTGATGCCCTCATCCATCCAGGCGTGTTCGAACTCGTTGTTGCCCGAGATGGAGTACCAGAACTGATGCCCCGCTTCGTGGATGACGACCTCCTCGGGCGTCTGCAGTGTCACTTGCCGAGCGACGAGCCACTGCGTTCCCGCCGTGAACAAGGTTGGATACTCCATCCCGCCCGTATCGCTCTGAAACGCCGGATCCACGATGGTGAGGTGGCCAAAGGGATAGGGGCCAAACCAGGAGCCGTAGCGGCGCAACGTGCTGCGGGTTGCTGCGAAGTGACGTTCGGTCTGTCCGAGATGCTCCGGTTGAATGAGCAGTCGCATCTGCACCGGAGGAAGTCCGGCCTCATCGAAGCGTGCGGTTCGTTCGATGAAGTCCGGGCTCGTTGTCCAGGCAAAGTCGTGGACGTCTTCCTGCACGAAGCGGTGAGTGGTGGTGCCGTCGTTGTTGTCGGTTCGGCTCTGTTCAGAACCCGTCGCTCCAACCACCCAGCCAGACGGCACGGCGAGGCTGACATCGTAGACGCCGTAGTCCGAGTAGAACTCGGTTCCCGAGTGGAACTGATGCGTGTTCCAGCCACTGTCTTCGAGCACGCCAAGCTTCGGGAACCATTGAGCGATGAAGAAGTAGTTGCCAATCACTCCTGTGCGATCGAAGGTGCGAGGCACCGTCGCGGTCCAGTCCAGACTGACTTCAATGGTCTGCCCAGGCGAGACTGGTGCTGGCAGCGCGACCGTCATCACGGTGCGGTCATCTGCATTGCCGTCATCGGGTGCGATGAAGCGGCGGTTGGTCAGGCTTTGGGGAGTGGTACCGAGCAGTTGGATCGACGAGATGTCAATGCGCGAGAAGTCGGCCGAAGGTCGATCGAGTTCCTGGCTGCGGCGTTTCTCCTTCATCCAGGTCGATTTCGTGTCGGCCCAGGCGTTCCAGTAGACGTGAAACTGCAATTCGCTCGTTGGCGCGTTCGTGATGTTGCGCCAGGTGATGCGCTCTTGCGCCTTGATGGTGTGAGACCTGGCGTCGAGTCGTGCGGTAATCGTGTAGTTCGCGTTGCGGGGCGAACGAGGTCCTTGTGGCTGTGCCCCGCTGTTCGACGCGAGCGTGAGCATGCAGACGAGCGAGGTCCCGAGCGCGGTCAGCCTAGTCGGCATCGGTCGATGCTAACACCGCGCTAAAACAACGTGACCTGGACTGTCGCGCCTTCGTCGACGCTGTGCTCGCTTGACGGGATCTCGATGTACCCGTCTGCTTGCGACAAGCTCGTGATGTCGCCTGAACCCTTGAATGCGGGAAACGCCACTTGTCCCGCAAGACGCACCGTGTAGAACTGATGCCGCCCGGCCTGCGACACGATGCGTCGCCCGAGCGTGGCCGAGATGGTGCGCGGAGCGTAGACCGGCAATCGCGCCGTTGCCCTCAGGAACGGCACCAGCATGATGTAGGCATTCGACAGACACGACGTCGGGTTGCCTGGCATGCCAAAGAACGGACGCCCGTCGATCATTGCGAACAGCGTCGGTTTGCCTGGCTTCACCGCGACGCCGTGGAAAATCATCTGTCCGCGAGCCGCCACGAGGTCGATGAGCAGATCCCGCTCGCCCACCGAGCTTCCACCAGAGAAGATGACCACGTCGGCCGAGGCGCAGGCGTCAAGCGCGTCCTCGAGCGCCTCGAGTGTGTCTCGCGCGGGCGCGTGCATCTCGGCGACGCATCCATGTGAAGTAGCGACTGCGGCCAGCGTGAACCTGTTCACGTCGTAGATCTGTCCCGGGGCGAGTGGTGTGCCAGGCGGAATCACTTCGTTACCTGTGGAGAGGATCGCGACGCGGGGTGTGGCGAACACCTCGAGTTCCGCACAGCCGATGGCGGCCACTGCGCCGAGACGACTCGGGTTGAGCAGGTCGCCACGACGAACCACCAAATCTCCTGGTGAGATGTCGGCGCCCTTGCGCCCGATGTTCTGCTTGGCCGTTGCCTCTGCGCAAATCGCCACGTGATCGTGATCGACGCGCGCCGTCTCTTCGACCATGACGACGGCGTCGGCACCGTCGGGAAGGGGCGCTCCGGTGGCGATCTCCGCGCACGTGCCTGGCGTGACGCTGTGGGACGGGACCGCGCCGGTGTACACGCGGTCCACGATGCGAAGGCGGACGGGGCGTTCACGGCTCGCTCCGCGCGTGTCATCGGCGACCACCGCGTAGCCGTCCATCGCTGATCTGGAGAAGGGCGGCACGAAGATGGTTGACGCGAGGTCGGCGGCCGCGACGCGACCCGCGGCGGCGTCGATGCCAAGCGTCTCGTGGCGCGATACTGGCCGCACCCCAACTTGAAGCAGCGCGCGCGCGTCGTCGATCGAGATTGTCGATGTAAACGGTCTCATTCCATCACGTCTCATGTCTGCCCGACTTGCCCCCGGGACCGATCCGCACTCGGCGCTAGGCTCTGGGCGCTGGGCGTGGAGCTGACGCTCACACTGGAAATTCGTCTTCAGTGTCGCACCGCCAAAGCCTCCCGACTGTCCCGACCTGTCCGCCCGCCTGCCCGACGTCCCTCGCTGGCAAAGAGCTCCAACACGGAGGACACAGAGAACACACGGAGGTCACGGAGCGAAAGGACAGGAGGGCCATGGGCGCTAGGCTGCCTGCCCAGCCAGCCCGGCCTGCCGTGCCTGCCCAGCCTGCCCTTTGAGCGAGCGCAGCGAGTCGAAGGCCTACTTCCGCGCCTGTTGCACCATGTGTCCGAGCTCCGGCACCACCAGTGTGTCCATGGCGAGCCGCACTGCAGCTTCTGAACCCGGCAGAGCGATCAGGATGCGCCCGCGGACGATGCCGGCGGTCGCGCGGCTCATCATCGCTGCGGCTCCGACCTGCTTGTAACTCAGCATGCGGAACAACTCACCGAAGCCATCAAGGCGTTTCTCGAGGAGGGCATCGACGGCTTCGTACGTCGAGTCGCGAGACGTAATGCCCGTTCCACCTGTGGTGATGATGGCATCGACCTCGTCCGTCTCGAGTTGCCGCTCGACCGCTCTGCGCACCAGCGTCGCATCGTCCTTGACGATGGACCGACTGATGACGATGTGGCCTGCGGCGACGAGCAGGTCGGCGACAGCGCGTCCGCCCGTGTCGGTGTCTTCGGTGCGCGTGTCGCTGACTGTCAGCACGAAGCAGCGCACAGTTCGTGGAGCGTGCTGCTTGTGTTCAATGTCTGGCCGCACGTCAGGCATTGTACAGGGCGCCCGCGCGGAACTCGCGGCCAGGAACGTCCACCTGCTCGTCACGGCAGGCGATGGGCGATGGGCGATAGGCGATGGGCGATAGGCGAGCCCGAAGCCTGGAGCCCGAAGCCCGAAGCCCGAAGCCCGAAGCCCGGATAGGATGAATGCGACATGCTGCTTCGCGACAAACTGCTCTCGCGCATTGCGGAGGCTGGCGGTAAGCCGGACTACGTGCAGCTGGCGGCCGACGTGCTCTGCATTCGCAACGCGCCGCCGGCGTTGGCGCGCCGGCTGGTTGAACAAGCCATGGTGGTGGAGGATCGGCGTGAGGTGTGGCTTCGGACAGGCGCGCGCATTTGCGCGGACGCACCACCGCAGCCGGGCGTGTACCTGCTGCGCGATGCCGACCGACGTGTGCTCTACGTCGGGAAGGCGAACAACATCCGTCGCCGTCTTCAGACGCACTTCGCTGCGCGCCGCTGGCGGAGCCTGAAGCACGAGTTCGCACGCGCGACCGACGCCGAGTGGCTCACGGTGGGATCCGAGATCGAAGCGCTCATTAGGGAAGCAATCTGGATTCGCGATCTATCGCCCGTTGCGAACGTTCAGATCAGCGCACCAGTGCTCGAGACCCGAGCGGTGCCCTCGGCGCTTCTGCGCGATACCATCGTCGTGTTGCCCTCGACCGACCCAGCGTCGGTTGAAGTGCTGGCCGTGTGTGTGACCGGCGCCGTGATGCTGGTGCGCGTGCTGCGCGACGGCGTGGGACTTTCGGCGCGCGTCACAGCGCTTCGGCGCTTCTTCGCGCGCAATGCGACCGGCGCCGCGCACACCAGTGCTGAGACCGATGCCGAGGATCAGGGCGCAGGCACTCTCGATCGCTGTGCGCCACTCGTGTTCACCTGGCTTGCCGGTCGCGGGGCTGGCGCGACGCGGCTCGACCCACACGATGCGGGTTCCACACGGGAACTGCAGCGCCGTTTGAAATTGCTGATTGAGGATGAGCGGCTCTTTGCCGAGCGGATCGTTGTGTTAAGATCAGGGTTTCGTTCGACCGTCGCGCGCGCCCTTAGCTCAGTTGGATAGAGCGTCTGGCTACGAACCAGGAGGTCGCAGGTTCGAATCCTGCAGGGCGCACCAGCCTTCGCTTTTCCTCTGTGCACATTCGCGCGAGCTACGGCTGGCAGGCCATCGAAGGCTGTCTCGCCGAAGCGACGTCGTCGCGAAGGCGGACTTCATCCGCTTTCCTTAGAGGTCACGCCCCGCAGTATCGAGACTCGACATGCGCGCGATGTCGGCTGTGGTGAGCGTCAGGCCGGGTGTCCCCACGAATAGCGCGCGAACCTTGGCCAGCGCTTGCTTGAAGCAGCGAGTCTGCATTGTCGCGGCCGCCTCACAGGCCTCCGGACGTGAGTGGCCTGGGGGGCGTCAGCAGCAGGGGCTGGTCCCGCAAGTCGCGACTGAGCCGCGCGTGGCGTTGGCGCCAGGTCTCGAAGTTCCTGGCAAGCCTGGCGAGCAGCTGCGCCTTGCGCGGTGTGGATTCTCGCGCCGCCGCCCGACTGAAGAACGTGGCTCCGAGTTCAGCATACCAGCGGATGTTGTGTCGGCGACGCATTTGCTCCTCGAAGAAGCCTGCGAGCATCAGGCACTGCGCTCCCGCGGTTTCCATCATCAGGCCGTCCTGCGCCAGCGTCGTATCGACGACGAAGTGATCAAACACCGCGCTCAGCGTCGCTGGCGTCGAAAGCTCGAACTCGGCGTGGGTAGAAACCTGAGAATAGTGCGCCAGCACGCTAGCGTTGTAGAGGAGCTCGTGTTGGTCGACGTCGGGTGTGGTGACGTCCTGCAGGCGCTGGAGAAAGAACTCCAGCGCCTGCCGATGGTCCGTCGCGAGCAGCTCGCGTAGTGCACCCATTCCTCTAGTACATCCCTCCGCCCATACCACTGGCGTGCGCCCCGGCAGCGGTCTTCTGGTCGTCTGGCGCCTGCGAAATGACCGCTTCGGTCGTCAAGAGGAGCGACGCGATTGATGCGGCGTTCTGCAAGGCCGATCGAACCACCTTGGTCGGGTCGATGACACCGGCCGTTACGAGGTTCTCGCACTCCTCGGTCTGCGCGTTGAAGCCCTCGTCACCGGTCATCTCCTTCACACGCTGCACGACAATCGGACCCTCGTGGCCCGCGTTGGTCGCAATCCAGCGCAGTGGCTCCTCGATGGCGCGCATGATGATGTGAACACCGAGCTGCTCGTCGCCGTCGAGCCTGAGCGACTGGAGCCCTTTCGCCGCTCGCAGGAGTGCCACGCCGCCGCCCGCGACGATCCCCTCCTCGACGGCGGCCTTGGTGGCGTGCATCGCATCCTCGACACGTGCCTTCTTCTCTTTCATCTCGGTTTCGGTGGCCGCGCCCACCTTGATGATGGCGACGCCGCCCACGAGCTTCGCCAGTCGCTCCTGCAGCTTCTCGCGGTCGTAGTCCGACGTCGTGTCCTCAACCTGTGCGCGCAGTTGCTTCACGCGCCCTTCGATCGCGTGCTTCGCGCCCGCGCCTTCGATGATCGTCGTCGTGTCCTTGTCGATGGTGACCTTCTTCGCTTGGCCAAGGTTCTCGATCGTCACCGACTCGAGCCTGATCCCCAATTCCTCGGTGACGGCCTTGCCGCCGGTCAGGATCGCGACGTCCTCGAGCATTGCCTTTCGCCGATCGCCGTAGCCCGGTGCTTTGACGGCGGCCACCTTGAGCGTGCCCCGCAGCTTGTTGACGACGAGTGTCGCGAGGGCTTCGCCTTCAAGATCGTCCGCGAGAATCAGAAGCGGGCGGCCTGCCTGCGCCACCTGTTCGAGCAGCGGCAGCAGATCCTTCATCGCACTGATCTTCTTCTCGTGGATCAGGATGACCGGGTTCTCGAGCACCACTTCCATGCGCTCGGCGTCGGTCACGAAGTAGGGCGAGAGATAGCCACGATCGAACTGCATGCCTTCAACCACTTCGAGCGATGTCTCGATGGTCTTGGCTTCCTCAACGGTGATCACGCCGTCCTTGCCAACCCGGTCCATCGCTTCCGCGATGATTCTGCCGATGGTCTCGTCGTGGTTCGCGGAGATGGTTCCGACCTGCGCAATCATGGAACCACTGACAGGCTTGGACTGCTCTTTGAGCGAGGCGACGACCGCTTCGACCGCGGTTGCGATCCCGCGTTTGATCGCCATTGGGTTGGCTCCGGCCGTCACGTTCTTCGCGCCTTCACGGTAGATCGCCTGCGCCAGCACCGTGGCGGTCGTCGTGCCGTCTCCGGCCACGTCGGAGGTCTTGCTCGCCACCTCGCGAACCATCTGGGCGCCCATGTTCTCGAGCGGGTCCGGGAGGTCGATTTCCTTGGCGACCGTGACGCCGTCCTTGGTGATCGTGGGCGATCCGAAGGACTTGCTCAGGATCACGTTGCGTCCCTTTGGTCCGAGCGTCACCTTGACCGCATTTGCCAGTCCGTTCACGCCGCGGAGAATGGCCTGACGCGACGCGTCGCCGTATGTAATCAGCTTGGCCATGTCAGCGTCCCTTCCTGGCTGCGACCTGTGCCGGTTGGGCACTCGCTGTCTCCGTCGTGAAGGTGTTCCCGCCGTCGATGGTGGCCAGGACGTCGTCTTCCTTCATGATGAGGTACTCGACGCCTTCCAGTTTGATCTCCTGGCCGGAGTACTTGCCGAAGAGGATCAGGTCGCCGGCCTTCACGTCCAGCGTCACCCGCTCTCCCTCGTCGTTGATCTTCCCGTTGCCCGCGGCGATCACCGTGCCTCGCTGAGGCTTTTCCTTGGCGGAATCCGGGATGATGATTCCGCCGATGTGCGTCTCGCCCTCGTCGAGACGTCGAACGAGAATACGGTCGTGTAGCGGTCTGACATGCATGGCGATAACTCCCAACCAGCGACGCGGGTGGACGAATCTCTCATGAGCGGCAGCAACAGAATCCGCCGCTCCTTTGTGACCGAGCGAAGAGGTGAGACGCGCGCTTGATGAGGGCTGGGGCTCGGAACCGGTTATGCGTCCGGCGATGGGCGGCAGTGCTCAGGAAGGTCTTGCACATCGAGCATACGCGCACCTCTCAGCATTGGCAAACCACCGCGGTGTCACGCGGTGTGTGCAGGCCTTCGGGGCGGCTCATTGGCGCGGCGCGGCGGGTGTCGTGGTCGGTTCACATTTCAAGACAACGCGTTCAGCGGACATGCCGCAACGGAGCTGAACGTGAACGTCGTGCGCGAGCCTACGGAAAGAGCTCGGTGGCATCGGATGCCTGCGGGCGTGCCTCACATCCGCAGAACGATCCGTGTGCACATCGCATCAATCGCTTGGCGTGTAATACCACACCGGTAGCGCATCAATCCCCGACACCCATCCCGGCGTGATCACGCCGTAACAGTCAGCTCACTGCGCAACCGCCGGACGGTACGGTTGTTGCTCAGCTAGATAGCGCGGAAGGCGACGAACGAACTCGCCTTCGCGCCATACCCAAGTCGGAACGCCAACGACGCGAGGCGCTGGCGACTGGTGGCACCCCAGCCACCATCGGTTCGCCATAGGACAACAACCGCGTCGTGGCAGAAGGTGTTGACGCATGAATTCATCACTAGGAAGCGCAGTGTCACGCGTTGCGACTGTTGTCGCAGTGTCAACGTGTGTTGCAGCGGGACTCTTTGTCGCTCCGGGCGTCGCGTTGGCTGCCGGAACAACCAGATACGTGTCTCCCAGTGGAAACGACACTGGAGCCTGCACCAGCCAGTCCTCTCCGTGCAAGACGATCAATTACGGCATTTCCAACATGATTGGCGGAGACACCCTCGTCATTGGCAACGGCCAATACACGGTGAATGCACCCATCAAGGAGGTACCGAGTGGATCTTCGGGGACTTACACAACTATCCGGGCCGAATCCGATTTCGGCGTCAAGATCGTCGTCAGCACGTTCAGCAATCCATGGGATGCCGTCATCAACCTGTGGGGCAAGTCATACATAACCATCCAGGGCCTGCTGGTCGACTCGAACCTGTATGCGCCGGCCGCCATCATGAGCAGTGATCACATCAAACTGCTGAGAAACGGGTTCTCTGGCGCCAACTGGCTGGAGAACAGCGTCAGTGTCTCTGTTGGCCCAAGCGCCAGCTACGTGCTCGCGGAAGACAACTTCTCCTACAGCGGCGCACGGTACGAATTCCTGGTCTATCAGTCCACCCATGTGGTCATGCGTCGAAACGTGGCCAGAAATGATCGCTACGAGGGCAATTGGCAGGCCGCGGCCTTCGCAAACTACGACTCGGACAACACGATCTGGGAAAACAACATTGCCATTGACTCAGACAATTCCTGCTGTGTGCATCCGACGGCAGGGAATCGACTCTGGGGCGGCTTCTGGAATGAGAACAACGAAGGGTGGCCCCAGGGCACACCGCAGGAGCATTACGGAAACATCGTCCTGAATTACAGAACCGACTACGGAGCGAACTACGACCCGAAGATTTCCATGTCGCGACTGATCGAAAACGATATCTATTGGGACACCAACAATGGATATCAAGGCGACTATTGGATCGGCCCGATGCCGACGGACATCACCATTCGCAATCTCACGAGTGGTGGCAACAAGGTGCACTACAACTTCGGCACCGGCGCGTCGATCTGGAGCAATCTTCCGAACACGATCACACACTCCATCTTTGCCGACAACCACGAATACGGCATTGCTGGCGCCGCGCGAGGCAACTACAACGCGTATTCGAACAACGGTTCCAACTACGGAATCGACAATGGCTTCACTTCGGCTCCTGGCTCGAACGACCTGACGAATGTGAGCATCGTCGGGAATGTCCTGAAATACCTTCCCCGCGGTCCGGAGCCTGGGACGCCGCTCGCGACCGGAGGACAGGGCGGAGCAAGAGTCGGCGCGCAGGTGATCTGGAAATACGGCGTCGATGGGACGCTGTATGGCGAGCCGGGATACAAGGTCTTGCGAAGCCCGGAGAATGGGTATGGTCGACCAGAGGATCGGCTGTGGCCCTTCCCGAACGAAGCCGTCCTCAAGGCGCAAATGGCTTCCTATGCAGGCGGCGGACTTCCAGGACCTCGTGGCTTCGCGGCGCCAGGCAATGGACTCTACGGCGGTCCACGAACGCTCACGTCGTACATCTGGGAGTATCTCGGCTCGCCAATGCCGTCGTATGACCAGATGTACGGTGGCCAGACTTCGAGCAGTCTGCCCACAGTGACGTCGCTGACGCCCGCGACGGTGGTCGTCGGCAGCGGAGCGCTCACGCTGGGCGTGACGGGCACGGGGTTCACGAACGGCGCAGTCGTGACGCTTGACGGCGTCGCGCGGACGACAACCTTCGGCTCGGCGACGCAGCTTTCGGCGGCCATCCTCGCCTCGGATCTGGCGAGCGCCGGCACACACACGGTGGCCGTCGTGAATCCAGCCGGAACCGGGAGCGGTACATCGAATGGGCGGCCACTGACGGTAGCGACCGCAGCGACACTCACGCTGAGCCCGACGACGTGGAATCCAGCCGCGGGTGGTGGGACACAGGTCGTGGCGGTGACGCTCACGCCGAATGCCGGCACATGGTCCGCCTCCAGCAGCCAGCCGTGGCTGACGCTCGGCAGTGCCACTGGGACCGGGAGTGGGAGCGTGACGCTCACCGCTGCCGCTACGACGAGCACCGCGACTCGGACTGCCACCGCGACGATCGGCGGCACGACCGTGACCGTGACGCAGGCCGCTGGAGGAGTAACGGTGAACCCAGCGACGTGGACGGCACCGGCGTCTGGCGGCGCACTCGGCGTGACAGTCACCGCGAGTTCAGCCGCCCTCGCCTGGACCGCAACCAGCAGTCAGTCGTGGCTGACGCTCAGCAGTGCTACCGGGACCGGAAGTGGGAGCCTGACGCTCACCGCTGCGGCCACGACGAGTTCCACCACTCGTACCACCACGGTGACGATCGGCGGCAACACCGTGACTGTGACACAGGGCGCTGGCGGGGTGATCGTAAGCCCCACAAGTTGGGCAGCCCCGGCCGGCGGCGGCGCACGCACCGTGACAGTCACCGCAAGTTCGGCCACCCTCGCCTGGACCGCGACCAGCAGTCAGCCGTGGCTGACGCTCAACAGCGCCTCTCGGACTGGCAGTGGAAGTGTCACGCTCACGGCTGCGGCCACGACGAGCACCACAACCCGAACCGCCACCGTCACGATTGGCGGCACGACGCTGAAAGTGACGCAGTCCGGGGGCTCCGTCAGGTTGAGCCGCACAAGCTGGAACGCTCCGGCCGCCGGCGGTGCGGCAACGGTGAGCATGACCGTCAAACCGACGTCGGCCGGTTGGACGGCCACCAGCAATCAGACCTGGCTGACGGTGAATCCGCAGAACGGCACTGGCAGCGGAGCGGTCACGCTCACCGCTGCCGCGAAGGTCGGCACGTCGACGCGAAGCGCAACGGTGACAATTGGAGGTCGCAGCGTCACGGTCATGCAGTAGGCGTGACTGCGCCAGGGTGCGTCTCGGAATTGTCGTTGTGGTTTGCTCACACACTGAGTGCGCGTGCGCCGCCGCCCGCCGGCTGCGAAGCGAGGGCGGCGATGCCGCGCACTCAGTCGCCACTGGACACACGGACTTCGCGATGAAGATGTAAGCCGCATCAATCGCAGGATGTTGGCGCCTCGGGTGCGTCGACTGCTCACTTCACGCGGCGCAGATAGCCGCGTGGGTTGAGCGTCATCATGAAACCGCGCTTCGCCTTCGTCTCAGCGCGAGCATGTGCGAATCCTCATGCGCATCAACCCTATCGTGTCAGCAGCGATCGGCCCGGCAGATCGGCGTGCGGCAGGCCGAGTGCGGAGAGCACAGTTGCGGGAATATCCTCTGGCTCGATCCGGGTCGGAGCATTCAGCCGAGACCGGCCTGGTGCAAGCAACGCCATCGATCCGGCGCAGTGGTTACCGGACCGTCCGGTTGAGACTCCCGTCCGACGAAAGTCACCGAAACGCGGCGAGCGAACGCCGCTGCCGAGCAGCGTCGGCTTCTTGTTCCAGAAGACCAGCAGGTCGGGGAAGCGCGCAAGCCGTGGGCCGCTTCCGTACAACTCTTCTGGCTCGCACACATGCTGGACGCATGGCTCCCCGTCAAGATCGGTGAAGGACGCGAGGCCCTCCCGAATCTCTGTGATGAGCTCGCGACGCTCTGCTTCGCTGACGATGCCGTCGCGATCGCGCCTCTGCAGATTGAACCGGATGAAGCCCGGACCATCGGACGGCAGCACGAACGCTCGCGTCCGGGTCCAGTCGACGCGCGGCGTCGACAGACGCGCCGTGAGTTCGAGCGCCGTGTCGTCAGACAGCAGCGAGGCGACGGCGCTGCGAAGCGACCGCGGCACGAGCTGACGAAACCGCGACACCGGTGCATCGGCTGCGCGTGTCCCACCAAGAACGGCGGTGACCATCGCCGGCAGCAAATCTACCCATCCGTTCGACGGACCCATCCCTTTCGCGTAGAAGATGATGATGTCACTGCCGGCCGGAAGGACTTCGAGCAGCTCTCCAAGCATCACGTCGTAGGCGCGCGCGACGTCGAGGCGTGTCGTCTCGAGCTGACGTCGCGCATCGCCGTCTGGGAGCAGACCAAGATCGTAGAACTGGTGACCTGCCACGTGCATCGCGCAGCAGTTGATCCAGAGGCAATCGGGGGGATCGCCCTGCAGAACGTCGAGGCTCGCAGTCGCCAGCCGTGCGGGCGCTCCAGTCAGCGCTCGTCGAAGTTGGGCGAGCCCAGCGAGGTCTGGAAGGCCGAACACCTCATCAGCGCGCGGTTCCGTGCACCGCGAAGCATGACGGCCAGGGCGTTGCGACTGTACGATTCGCCGCTGCGCCGGGCTTTCTATCCACTCGAAATGCGGCTCCTGGCGTTGAAGCGGCGGATCGAGCAGAACACGCCGAAACGATAGTGGTTCGCGAATTTCAAGGACGAACGCACCATGAGGTCTGCCTTTCCACAAGGGTGACCGCAACGCAACAGCGGCCGAGCGGGACGGTCAAGGTTCGATAGAATGCCGCACACGTGACCGACCTCGTCGCCGGCGGTTCCGTCAGCCCAGTCCCAGCGAGCGGGCGGCAGCCGCGATGGTGGCCGATTGCGGTCTTCCTGCTCTACACCCTGGTCGCGGCCGCCAGCACCTGGCCGCTGGTGCGCGACATGCGCACTCGCATCGCCAGCGATCCAGGCGACCCGGCCCTGAATGCGTCGATCCTCGTCTGGAACGCGACGACGGTGCCGTACTCGTCGGGATACTGGAATGCGCCGCACTACTTTCCCACCGACGGTGTGACGACACTCACCGAGAACCTGCTCGGGATGTACCCGGTGTCGAGCCCAATCTACTGGCTCACCCGGAATCCGCTGTTGGCCTACAACCTGTCGCTCTTCTTGACGTGGCCGTTGTCGGCGCTGGCGGTGTGGCTCCTGGTGCGCATCCTGACGCGTCGCGAGGACGTGGCGCTGCTCGCGGGGCTCGCTTTCGGGTTCAGTCCCATTCGCGCCCCGGCGTTCGGCCACTTGCAAACGCTCGCGACCTTCGGCTTGCCGTTCGCGCTGGCTGGAATGCATGGCTACCTCGAGGATGGCCGACGCCGCTGGCTCGTACTCTTCGGCGTCGCATGGCTCCAGCTCGGCCTGGCGAACGGCTACTACATCCTGTATGGGGGGCTCTTTATCGGCTTGTGGGCACTCTATTTCTGTTCGTCCCGCGACGCGTGGCCGCGTGTGCCAGGGCTGCTGCTCGCCGGGGTCGTCGCAAGCCTCCCGCTCGTGCCGGTTCTCGTGGTCTACCGCCGCGTCCACGAAGTGCTCGGACTGCACCGCACAATTTTCGAGATCCTCTACTTGAGCGCCTATCCTGCCTCGTGGTTCGAGGTGTGGAGCGATGTACGCATCTGGTCGCGCCTGCTGTCCCCGGGCAAAGACAACATGTTCCCGGGGCCTGCGGTCCTGGTGCTCGCCGCGCTCGCCTTCCTCCTCGCCATCGGCCGGCGCGCGCGAAGCGTTGAGTCCTACCGACCACTGCGGCGCGTGCTCACCGGCCTCGTCGCGCTCAGTACCGCAGCGATTCTCGTCGGCCTCTACACAGGCCCCATCGACACCGTGGTCGGCGGCGTGCCACTGCGGATGCGCAGTCTCAACCGCGCGTTCGAGGTACTCCTGCTCGCTGGCGTGACCCTCGTCGCCTTCACGCCGCACGCACGCCGCGCGCTCGCTGCCCGCAATCGTCTCGTGTTCTACGCCGCTGGCGTCTTCGTGTCCGCTCTTCTCGCGTGCGGCCCGGTGCTGCACGCCGGATCGGTCGCGCGCATCAACTCGGGCGCCGTGCTCGATCCGGCGCCGTACGGCTGGCTGATGTACCTGCCGGGCTTCAACGAACTGCGCGCGCCGGCGCAGATCAAGATGATCCATCTGATGTTCCTCGCGGTGACGGCCGCCTTCGGCTACGCGTCGCTTCGTCCGAAACACGCAGTCGCAGGTCGGGCGCTCTTCACCCTCGCCGCGCTCGGCCTGGTCGCTGATGGCTGGACGGCCACCTCGCCTATGGCCGAGCCGCCGCCCATGTGGAGCGCCGTCGAACCAGCGGGTCGCACAGAGCCGCTCCTCGAACTTCCGCTCCGTCCGGAGACCGACTACGGCTCGACGTACCGAGCAGCCGTCCACCATCGTCGAGTCATGAACGGCGTGAGCGGGTACGACCCGCCGCACTACGTCGCGCTCCGCGAAGGGTTGCAAGCGCGCGATCCTGCGACGCTCCGCGCCGTCGCCACGCTCGGACCGCTCGACATCGTCGTCAACGGTGAAGCCGACCCAGAGGGGGCGATCGCGCGTTACGTCACGGCAGCATCGGGAGTGACTGAGCTGATGCGGGATGGTCCACGGCGCCTGTTCTGGCTACCGGCCGCACCAGCCCCTGCGCCGCTCGGTGCGGCGCTCGCCATTGCCGACGTGCGCGTCATCCATCATCCACAGGACGCGCGCTTCATGCTCGACGGCAACCCCAAGACCGGCTGGGGCGACAACCCACAGCAGCACGATCAATGGGTAGTGGCGGATCTAGGAGCAATCCGCAGCGTCGGCGGCGTCAGCACGGCAATCGGCAGAGACGTGCTGTTCTTCCCGCGTCGGCTGGCGATCGAGCTCTCGAGGGACGGTATGGACTGGAGCCGTGTGTGGGAAGGGCCGGCGTTCGCCGAGACATTCCTCGGCTACGTGAACGATCCCCTCAATGCCGTGCTCGCGTTCCCCTTCGACCCGCGCGAGGCGCGCTACGTGCGTCTAATGCAGCTCGAAGACTTCCAGGGTCGCCTGTGGCGGATTTCGGAGTTGAAGGTCCACGGCCCGACACCGAAGCGGTAGCCACTGGCGCTGAGGGAGGCCATCACGATTCGGCCGGCTTTCATCGGTGCCAGACTGTTGTCGGCAAGTGCGAGTTCGGCGAGCACGGCGCCTTTCATAGGCCGCGCCGACTCGACGCGCCTCCCGCGTCCGACTCACTCCTACACGCGCGGGGGACACGCTGTGATATACCAGGCAGGCTCAATCGAGTGCGTCTCGCGACCCCATCACCCGCCGCGAGTCGTATCCGACGCTGCGTGGAGTACTGGCGATGACAATCTGCCTGGGTGCCTGCGGGCGCCGCCGTCGAAGCCCGTGGTTCCGGCTCGCCTCTGTGCTGCTCTGGTCTCTGTTTCTCGTACCCGTCATGGCTGGTGTCGCACGAGCGAACATCGACGTGAACGGTGACGGGTTCCCCGATCTCGTGTGGCGTGATCCCGCAACTGGACAGAACATCGTCTGGTACCTCAATGGTGCGGGCGCCTACTCCAGCCAGGCGGTCCTGCCGTCGGTGCCCAACCCGGCATGGACGCTGGTGACGCTGGCCGACCTCAATGCCGATGGGCATCCCGACGCCATCTGGCGGAACACAACCACCGGCGCGAACGTCGTCTGGTTTCTCAACGGGACGACGTTCCTCGGTCAGGTGAGCCTGGAGACCGTCGGAGACCAGACCTGGAGGCTGTTGGCGAGCGCCGACATGAACGGCGATGCGTCTCCCGATCTCATCTGGCGGAATTCGCTGACCGGCGAGACTCGCGTCTGGTATCTCAATGGGACGACCGTAATCGGCCAGGACAACTTGCCGCGCGTGTTCGATTTCAGTTCGTCCAATCTGGCATGGACGGTAGTGGCCGCGGCAGACCTGGACGGCGATGGTCACGCCGATCTGCTCTGGCGCAATCTCGTGACCGGCTGGAACATCATCTGGTATATGAGCGGCATCACGAAAGTGCAGGAACGCGCGCTGCCGCCCGTGACGGATAACGCCTGGCAACTCGCCTCAGCGTCCGACGTCGATGGCACCGGCGCTGCCCGACTGATCTGGTACAACCGCAACACGGGAGTGAACCTCGTGTGGGCGGTCACCGGGGTGACGGTGTCGAATCAGTACTTTCTTCCGACAACCTTTCCCCCACGATGGCGGCCCATCGGGTCCGGCGTGTTGCCCGTGCCCGGCGACGTCGACGGTGACCAGCACCCGGATTTCGTGTGGCGAAACACGGTCACCGGCGCAGTCGTGGTGTGGCGGTTGAACGGGACGGACCTCGCCACGCAGTACAGTCTCCCAACGGTGGGTGTGCTTGCCTGGGAGCAGGTGGCCTCGGCCGACTTCAATCGGGATGGATATCCGGACCTGGTCTGGAGAAACCGCGTGACGGGTGACAACGTGATCTGGCTCATGGATCACTCCACGATTCTCCAGCAGGTCGCCCTGCCGAGCGTCCCGAACCTGAACTGGAAGATCGTAGCTGCCGCCGACATCAACGCGGATGCCAGACCGGACCTGCTCTGGCGCAACGAATCCTCGATCTCGAACGTCGTTTGGTTCATGAACGGCACGACACTCACCTCGCAGACCCAACTGACCGAGGTGTCGGATCCCGCCTGGCACATCGTGGCAGTTGCGGACCTGGACGGCGACGGCTATTCGGACTTGATCTGGCGCAACCTGACGACCGGCGCCGACGTTGTCTGGTTCATCACCACCAACAGCTCATTCCAGCTGAAGTCCCAGGCCGTCCTGCCCCCAGTGTTCGATCTGGCATGGCAGGTGATTGGGACGTCCGACTTCAATGGCGACGGACATCCAGACCTCGTGTGGCGGCACGGCACCACCGGGGACAACGTCGTGTGGTTCATGCAGGGCGCCACAGTCCTCGACCAGGCCAGTTTCCAGACTGTGAACGACACAAGCTGGATCCTGCGCCCGACGTTTCCTTGATTCAAGATCCGCGAACATGGCGCCGATTCTGGTGGCAGCCATTGCCGCCTCCGGCTGCTTGCCGCGGGCGCCTCTTCTTTTGCTACGGAAAGCGAGGCCCGATGTCAGGGGTAGAAAAACACCGATTGGTCACGCGCAGCGACTTCGACGGTCTGGTCTGCGCAGTCCTGCTGAAGGAACTGGATCTCATCGACGAGATCCGCTTTGTACATCCCAAGGACGTGCAGGACGGGGTGGCCGATATCCGCCCGGGCGACATCTGCACGAATCTGCCGTACAACGAAGGCTGCCACCTGGTGTTCGACCACCACGAGAGCGAGACGCTGCGCCTTGGCCGGCAGCGGCCAGCCAACCACATCATCGATGCATCGGCCCCATCGGCATCGAGGGTGCTCTACAACTACTACGGCGGCAAGTCGGCGTTCCCGCGCGTCTCGGAGGCCATGATGGACGCGGTCGACCGGTGCGATTCGGCGCAGTTCATGCGCGACGAGATCCTGTATCCCGATGGCTGGGTGCTGCTGAACTACCTGATGGATGCGCGCACCGGTCTCGGCCGCTTCAAGGACTTCCGCATCTCGAACTACCAGCTGATGATGGAACTCATCGATGCCTGCCGCGAGTACAGCATCGAACAGCTCCTCGCGCTTCCCGACGTCAGAGAGCGGGTCGACCTGTATCGTGAACACGCCGACAGGTTCGTCGCGCAGCTCGAACGCTGCTCGCGAGTCGCGGGCGAGGTCGTTGTCGTGGACCTCAGGAATGAAGACACGATCTACGCCGGGAACCGGTTCATGGTGTACGCCCTGCATCCCGAGTGCACCGTGTCGGTGCACGTGCTGTGGGGGCTGGGACGCCAGAACACCGTGTTTGCCGTCGGCAAGTCGATCCTCAACCGCGCGTCGGAGGCAAATGTGGGCGAACTGTGCCTGCGGTACGGTGGCGGCGGCCACGCCAATGCCGGCACCTGCCAGGTGCCGAACGAGCGGGCCGAGGCCGTTCAGCGCGAACTCGTCGAGCAGCTGAGCAATCTCGGCGTGCCGGCCGGCGTCAGCTAGAGCAACGATGTGCGTGACCGCCTCCCACGCCATGGGAGGCCGCAACGGCCCGGGTGCCCGGGTCCTCACATGAAGGACCTACGACTCCTCAATCGCGTCGGGAACGGGCTATTCCCTCGCGCCGAGGCTCCGGAGAAGCTCATTGGCCTTGGGGAGCCAGGGAGCGTCGTCCGCCGCTCGCCGGTTCACTGTCAGCGCGAGCGGCGTGAGGCCTCGCTTGTTCTTGACGTCGAGTCGCGCACCCTGGTCGAAGAGAAACTCGAGGACTGTCGTGAAGCCTCGAGCCGCCGCTTGGTGCATGGCGGTGTCACCGGCGTTGTTGGTCGCGTTCACGTCCACGCCCGCGCTGACCGCGACACGCACGGTGTTCAGCACTTCCTTTTCGAAGGCGCCTCTGTTCTCGGCGAGCGCGGCGATGTCGAGCGGGTCCAGCCGACGCTCGCGTCGGTCGGAGGCGGACGGCCCGTTATCCACGCCAGCAGCAATCACCGCGATTGCGGGATTGCTACCGTCGCGGGCGGCGACTCTCGCCTTCGCCCCATGCGCGAGCAGGGTGCGCATGATGTCCACCTCCGCGAAGCGCGAGGCCAGCCAGAACGGAGTGGCGCCGACCCATGCCTCGTTGAAGGCGTAATCCCTGCTGTAGCGCCGTGACGCAGTGCCACGTCGCAGCACGGCCTCGATGTTCGCACCACGATCGAGCAGCAGCGCCACGAGTCGTCCATCGCCGCGAAGCACCGCGGCATGGAGCGCGGTGTAGCCCCCCGCGTCGGCGTTGACGTCGGCGCCCTTTTCAATCAGAAAGGCGGCCACTGCGCCCTGTCCGCTGTGCGTGGCGATCACAAGCGCGCTGGTCCCGTCGGGAGACGCATCATTGATGTTGGCCTGTGCCTCGACCAGCAGCCGCGCGGAATCAAGGTCGCCGACACGTGCCGCGAACAGCAGGGGCGAGCTTCCGCCGAGTGTGACCTCGGCGACGCCGCGGTTCGCGAGTCCCTCTTCTCGGGACGCGACGCCAGCGTACCGATTCCCACGCTGGACGACGTTGGTCTGCGTGCTCGACCGTGCGTCCACACGCGCGCCGGCCCGAAGCAGCACGGATACCACCTTCGGATGACTGTTCGCGACGGCCCACATCAGCGCGGTCTGCTGGTGCGCACTCTCGACTGCATTCGCATCCGCGCCACGGGCCAGCAGGGCAGCGACGACATCCGGGTTTCCGCTGCGGGAGGCGACCATGATTGGTGGCAGCGCCCCGGGCGCACCATTTGGACGCGCCCCGGCCTGCAGCAGCAGCGTCACCATACCCTGGTTGGCGTTCTCGCAGGCCAGGCTCAGGGCAGAGACGCCCAGGTCAGTTGCGGCGTTCACATTGGCGCCGGCGCGTATGAGGCGACCCGCGAGGTCCACCCTGTCGAAGTGGACGGCCCATTGGAGCGCAGTGCTTCCGTCGGGTTCCGGAACGTTGACGTTCACGCGCTTGGCGAGGATCGTTTCGACGACATCCCACTGTTGCTGCTTCAGCGCTTCGAGCAGCGCCGCTTCAGGCGAGACTTCTGCCGCACGAGCGGCCGTCGCTGCGAGGAGCACGAACGTCACGATCGCCAGGCTTCGGTGCATGGGTTTCTCTGCTGCGGTCCTCGAGTGACGGGAATGACTCAGAGCGACAACTCCGGGAGTGGCCCGGTGCTTTCTGCCAGCCGCTCTACGTCCACGCCGAGCTTTCCAAGCAGTGTCACGTGCAGGTTCGACACCGGCGTGTTACTCGGGAACTTCAGGTGCCGACCGCCTTTGACCTGTTCGCCGCCACCCACCAGCAGAATCGGCAGATTCGCCGGTGAATGAGCGTTGCCGTCACTCATGCCGGCCCCATAGACCAGCATCGTGTGGTCGAGGAGAGAGCCGTCTCCATCGGGTGTGCGCTTCAGCTTGTCGAGGTAATACGCGAAGTGCGTCGTGTGGTACGTATTGATCTTCGTGAGCTTGTCCAGCTTCTCCGGATCGTTCTGGTGGTGCGACGTTGGATGGTGCGCGTCGGGCGCGCCGATCTCGGGATACGTGCGGCCACTGAATTCCCGGCCGACCATGAAGGTGATCACACGCGTGAGGTCCGCCTGGTAGGCGAGCACCTGCAGGTCGTACATGAGATGCGCGTGCGCCTCGAAGCTCGCGGGGATGCCGACCGGGTGGTCCAGGGTCGGCAGCTGCTGGTCACTCTGGGTCTCGGCGAGCTGGATCCTCCGCTCCACGTCCCGGATGGCGTCCATGTACTCGGTCAGCTGTGCGGCGTCGCGCACGCCCAGGCTGCGCTCGAGGGACTTGACCTTGTCGGAGACCGAATCGAGAATGCTCCGGTTCTCGTTCAGCCGCGCGAGCCGGGCAGCCGGAGCCGTGCTGCCGCTGTCACCGAAGAGGCGCTCGAACACCGCGCGCGGGTTGTGCTCCATCGGGAGCGGCGTCGAGGCGCCGCGCCACGCGATGGTGTTCGTGTACGCGCAGCTGAAGCCGACGTCGCAGGTCCCGGCTTCGGTAGACTCGAGCGCGAGTTCGAGCGAGCTCAGTTGCGTCTCGCGGCCGCGTTCCCTCGCCACGAGCTGGTCCATCGAGATGCCCGCTGACAGGTCAGACCCCTGTGTGAACTTCGGTGGCATGCCAGTGAGAAACTTCGTGCTCGCTCGCGCGTGGACCCCTGGCGACTGTGTCCCCCCTGCGTTTGTCAGTCCGCTGACGACCAGCATGTTTTCGCGGAACCCGGCGAGCGGCTGCAGGATCCGCGTTGTCTCGTAGTCGCTGTCACGCCCGATGGGCGTCCAGTGCTCCATCCGGATCCCGTTGGGAACGTAGATGACGCCCAGCCGCTTCACCGGCTTCGCCTGGCTCTTCGCGATTGCCGAGAAGGCCGGCAGCATGCAATCGAGCAGCGGGAGCGCGAGGGTCGCTCCGATTCCCCGGAGCATGGTGCGCCGGTCGAGCGACTTCTTCATGACAATCATGACTCTGCTCTCCGCATTTGAAACGGGGTGCTCTTGACGACTCCGAGAATCAGCGCTGACCAGCGGGAGTTGCCGCCGCCAGACTCGCGTGTGAGCCGGCGGAGCGCTGGTCGATCGAAGTACTCTGTGCCGCGTCCAATAGCATAGGTCAGCAGCTTGTCGGCGACGGTGCTGACGAACTGCTCCCGGTGGTTGAGGAGATGGGTGCGCAGGCCGGCCACGCCGGCGATGGGCGTACCGTCCGGAAGCGTGCCGTCAGGATCGACCGGTGTTCCAGCCTCGGTTATCGCGCGCCACTTGCCGACCGCATCGAAGTTCTCGAGCGCGAAGCCCAGCGGGTCCATCGCCACGTGGCAACTCGCGCACTGCGGGTTCTTGCGGTGTTGCTCCATTCGTTCTCGGACGGAGCGAGGCTCGCCGTCCTCCCCTTTGTCCGCGAGCCCCGGGACGTTTGGAGGCGGCGGAGGCGGCGGTGCGCCCAGAACGTTGTCGAGGAGCCAGTGCCCGCGCAGGACCGGCGACGTGCGGTTACCGTAGGAGGTGACCGTGAGAATGCTGCCCTTACCGAGTAGGCCGAAGCGTGCCGGGTCGGTCAACCCCACGCGGCGAAAGTGGCTGCCGTACACGTTCGGAATGCCGTAGTGGCGCGCCAGTCGTTCGTTGACGAAGGTGTAGTCGGCCGACAGCAGGTCGGCGATGCTGCGGTCTTCCTGCAGCTGGCTCCCGACGAACAGCTCCGTCTCGCGGCGGAACGCGTCGCGCAGGTTTTCGTCGAACTCCGGGAAGAGATCGGGGTTCGGTCCGGAGGATTGGAGGCTACGCAGCGAGAGCCACTGGCTCGCGAAGTTGTCAACGAGCGCGGAGGCGCGTGGATGGCGCAACATGCGCCGCACCTGCGCCTCGAGCACAGCGGGCTCCTTGAGTCGGCCTGCCGCCGCCAGGTCACGCAGTTCATCGTCTGGGATGCTGCTCCAGAGGAAGAACGACAGGCGCGAGGCGAGCTCGAGGTCGTTGATGCGATACGGCGCCCCTGGTCGGACACCTTGCGGATCGCGTTCGATTCGGAAGAGGAAATCGGGATCCACCAGCAGGCGCTCGAGGCCGCGACGTAGGCCGCCGTCGAATCCGCCAGCGACGCGTCCTTCACGGAAGAAGGCCATCAGCGTCCGCACATCGTCGCTTGTTGCGGGCCTCCGGTAGGCCCGCGCAGCGAGACGGTCGAAGATGCGCGCGGCACAGCGCTCTTCGTCGCGTGCATCCTGAGGTTGGCAAATGAGGATGGTCCGCCGGCTCGGCGTATCGCCGGGGCCACTCGCCGCGTACGGGCCATCGACGGTCACGCTGTGAACAGCCGCGCCAGGAAGCCCGCTCGGGGAGCTTCGCGCCTCGTCGACGGCCAAGGCGTAGCCTGTCTGCGGCTGTTGCAAGATCCCTTCTGCCTCACGTGGTGTGTCCACGAATGACACGCCGACGGTACGTGTGCCTGCGGCCACGTTCAGTCTGACGCTCAACGCCGCATCGGCAGCCAGGGCGAACTTCTCCCAGTCGGCTGTCCCCGAGATGTTGCCCGCGTAGCTCTCCGGGGCCTGGATGCCGACGATGCCCTCCCCGATGACGAAGGTCCGCACCTGTTTGCCGTCGAGACGCACCTCGAGGCGCTGCTTCTCGCCGAGGCCCCTGACGTAATCCACGTAGTTCCGTTGAAGCCGCACCTGCACGACGTATTCGCCGTCGAGCGGGAACTCATGGCGAATCGCCGCGCCGCCGCGTGAACCAAAGGGCAGTGCCTCGCTCATGCGCACGTCTTGAAAGAGCGACGGCGGAAGCGAATAGGTGCGCGAAGCGACGGCCGGGCCGATCGTGGGATCGCCCAAGGCGAGTCGGCTAATCAGGTGTGCGGCCGAAAGGTAACGTTCCAGCAGCACAGGCGAGACCGTCAGCACGCCAGCCATGCTGTCGAAGCCATGGTCCGAATCGTCGGTGGGCAGCAGTTCGCGCCCGTCGACCTGCAGGTCGAGGAGATCGCGGATCGCGTTGGTGTACTCGGCTCGGTTGAGGCGATGCAGGGGCAGCCGGCGCCCAGGGTTGGGCCTCGCGGCGCTCTCGCGATCAAGCGCGGTCTCGAGCGACGTGAGAAATGATGCGGCATCCGCCGCGGCCGGACGCGGTCGCCCGGGAGGAGGCATACTTCCTGCCCGCAGCTTCGTTGCGACCTTCTCCCACGTCTGTTCCTCGCCTGCGATGTGAGTGGGGTCAACCGAGGACAGATCGAGCCCAGCCGTGCGAAGGCGCGCGTTGTGGCAGACGACGCAGTGCTTCTGGATCAGGTTTGCGTCGGTGCGTGCCGGGATGGCGGTCGTCGCGGGCTGCGTAGCCTGGGCGTGCTCCGGCCTCTGGACGTGGGCCAGGATCGTTGGTTGTCGCGCACTGATCAAGGCCGATGCGGCCGAGCACAGAAAGCCGGCCACCAGGACCCACGCGAACCTGGACACTCTGACTCCTCCCGCTGCGGCCGCCGCACGCACACACGCAGCAACGGTGAGCTTACAGATTCCCTTCCCGTGCGCAATACCTGTAAAAAATCGTGACTGTTTCTAGGTATTGTCCCCCTGCCACACGTGTGAATACTGGCCGCTCCGGCCCGTGAGCGTAGAGCGGGCGCCAAAACTCTCGGGGAGGGTGTCAATGGAGCTCACGCAGGTTTTCAAGCGGATGTTCTGGTTGTGGGTCGTGCTCGGGCTGACGCCAGCGATTGCGAGCGCGCAGAGCTCGATCACCGGGACAGTTCGCGACGCGACCGGAGCCGTCCTGCCTGGCGTCACCGTAGAGGCATCGAGTCCGGTGCTCATCGAGAAGAGCCGTTCGGCGGTCACCGACGGAGAGGGCGTCTACCGCGTCATCGATCTGCGGCCTGGCCCCTACTCCGTTACCTTCACTCTCAGTGGATTCAGTACGGTGCGCAGGGAAGGGATCGATCTGCCGGCATCCTTCACGGCCACACTCAACGCAGACCTGAAGGTGGGCTCGCTCGAGGAAACGGTCACGGTGTCGGGGCAGGGTCCCCTCGTGGACGTCAGCAACACGGCCTCGCGCACGATCGTCTCCAAAGAAGTCATTGATGCGCTGCCGGCCGCGCGCATCGCGACCGCGCTCACGGCTCTGCTGCCTGGCGCGACCACGCTCGGTCTCGGGGATCCGGTGGGCCGCCAGCAACTCTCCGTCTCGATGCACGGGAGCCGAGCCCTCGAGCAAACGACCAGCATCGACGGCTTCTCCAACAGGATGGGACGCGGACCGGGCGGTACATCGTCGACCTTCTACAACAACCAGGCGAGCGTGCAGGAAATCAGCGTGCAGACCAGCGGTGGGAATGCCGAACAGCAGTTTGCGGGCATCTGGACGAACATCATTCCAAAGGATGGCGGCAACACCTTCAGTGGCTATCTGTTCACGTCGTATGCGAGCCGCGGGCTGGCCTCCAGCAACCTGAACGACGACCTTCGCGCTCGCGGGATCCAGGACGTCGCCGGCCTGAAGAACCTGTGGGACTTCGATCCGGCAGTTGGGGGCCGCCTTCTCCGGGACAGAGTCTGGTTTTACTCGTCGTACCGAGCGTCGCTCGTCAGTCAGTACCGGGCCGGAATCTACTACAACCTCGATCCCAAGGGTTATACCTACAAGCCCGACCTGACGCGTCCCGCTTTCGTTACCGTCACGGACGGTGACTACAACACGCGTCTGACGACGCAGGTGACTCCGCGAAACAAGCTCTCCCTGTACTATGACCTTCAGCCGCATGTCGTCGCCCACCGCAATTTCGATTCGCTGACGTCACCAGAAGCGACCAATTACACGCCCTATCAGCCGAACTATTTCACGCAGGCCGTGTGGAAGTCGCCCGTCACGAATCGCCTGCTGCTCGACGGCGGCATCGCTGGAACGAACATCGACTACAACACGAGGCTGCAGTCAGGGCAGGAGGACGGGCTGGTCGTCGAGCCTGGCACGATGTCCTTCACCGAGCAGTCGACGGGGATGATCTATCGAGGTCCGCTGATTCCGCCGAGCGATCAGTCGCCCGCGCACCACAAGACCGCGCAGTACACCATCAAGGCGTCCGCAACGTACGTGACGGGTTCGCACGCCTTCAAGGCTGGGTTCCACCTGTTGAAGGGCTCCGTGACCGACTACTACGACTACGGCGATGTCTCGGCGACGCTGCTCAATGGCCTGCCGCGTTCGTTGACGTTGGCCGCGACGCCGATTGTGAACACCGGACGCATCAACCACGAGGTCGGTCTCTTCCTTCAGGACCAGTGGACGCTCAAGCGAATGACGTTGAACGGCGGGCTGCGCTACGACGATCTGAATAACCAGACCGACGCCGTTGATATTCCGGCCGGACGATTTGTGTCGGCCCGCAGTTACGCCGCCGTGAAGAACGTGCCCTATTGGAAGGACTTCAATCCCCGCCTGGGCGTGTCGTACGATCTGTTTGGAGACGGGCGGACCGCGATCAAGGCCGGCATCAATCGCTTTGTCGAGGGCGTGGGCGCCGCCGGCATCACCCAGAGTAACCACCCGGTTAGCACGTCGGTGCAGTCCGTCACGCGGAACTGGACCGACACGAACGGCAACTTCATACCTGATTGCGATCTGGCCAACCCTCTTCTCAACCTGGAATGTGGACAGATCTCGAATCTCAATTTTGGCAAGAACAACCCGGCCGCGACCCGATACGACCCCGGCGTGCTTGTCGGATGGGGAAGCCGCAACTACAACTGGGAAGCGTCAGCCGGCGTTCAGCGACAACTCGGGGGCATGACCTCGGCGACTGTCGCCTACTACCGGCGTTGGTACGGCAACGTGATCGCCACCGACAACCTTGACGTGACACGGGCGGATTTCGACCCGTTCTGCATCACCCTGCCGAACGATTCGCGGTTGCCTGGCGCAGGGACGCAGCAGTGCGGGTACTACAACGTCAGCGTGGCCAAGTTCGGCCAGGTGCACAACTACATCACGCTTCGTACCGAAGACAATTTTGGCCTCGCGACCGAGGTCTACGATGGATTCGACTTCACGATGGACGCGCGACTCCCTCGAGGCTCACGCCTTTCCGGTGGCATGAGCCTGGGCCGCACGGCCACGGACACGTGCGGTGTGGTCGATTCGCCCCAGGAGTCGCTGTTCTGCGCCGTGACGCCGCCCTTCCAGCCGAACATCAAGGCGCAGGGCGTATGGGCGGTGCCGTGGTACGGTATCCAGCTGGCAGCGGCCATTCAGAATGTCCCTGGCGCGCCGATTACTGCCAACTACACCGCCACCAATGCGGAGGTCGCTCCCACGCTCGGGCGAAACCTGTCATCGGGCGCGAATGGGACCGTCGTCCTGCCGATCATCCAGCCCGGGACATTGTTCGAGAAGCGGCAGACGCAGCTCGATCTTCGAGTGACGAAGCGCGTGACCATTCACAAGGTCCGTATTCTGGGTAGCCTCGACGCGTTCAATCTGCTGAATCTTGCTGGCATCGACGCGATAAACACGAACTACGGGCCGGTCTGGCTTCGCCCGACCAGAATCCAGGGCTCCCGCTATTTCAAGTTCAGCGCGCAGTTCGACTTCTGAGTCCGGTCCCCGGTCCGCGATCCCAATCGGGACCGGGACTGGGGCCGCGTCATCGTCCAGTGGTGGGCTCCGCCCGGAGGGAGCCCGCCACTTCGCCAGCCTCGTCATTTCCGCGCAGCACGACAACTCGACTTGCCCTCTCTCTCCCTGCCTCAATGAACGAAAGATAGCGGCGGTGTGAAGTGAGCGGTGGCGTGGCGTGGAACCCCGGGAATGATCGACACCGCCAAGGCGTCGCACTACACTGCGCCGATGGCGACGGGCAGACGCAGGCAGGTCACGGTCAGATTCGTTCTAATCTGAGGGCATCATGAAGTGCACAGCATGCGGCGGCGCCGTAGCGCCGAACGATCGATTCTGTCGCGAGTGCGGCCATAGGCTGGAAGCTGTGTCTGCCGGCCTGGGTGAAAGTGTCCAACCTGGGGCTGCGGGTGGTGAAGCTCGCCGCTTTACGGGGCATCTCGGTGAGATCGTCGCGGTGGGCTTCAGTGCGGACGGCCGGCAAGCGTTATCGGCAAGCACCGACAGCACGATCTGCCGCTGGGATGTTGCCACTGGCCGTGTGCTGCATCGCTTCAATGTCGACGCGGTTTCATTGGCGGCATTCTCGGCTGACGGCAACTATGTGCTGACGAGCGGCGGCTTTGGGCCCATCTCGCTCTGGAATGCGACGAGCGGGCAGGTGCTGCATCGGTTCCAGTACCGGCACACGACCGACGCGATGGCCATATCGCCGAATAGTCTGCGGGGCGTCTACGTGACGAGCGAGTACCAGGGAGTGATCGACCTCGAGTCGTGCCGAGAATTGCGCCAGTTTGGACGCCATGAGAAATATGAGCCCGCTTGCGTTGCGATCTCTCCTACCGGCAACCGTGCGGTAGTCGGTGTCAGCGAACCAGACTACTCCCTTCGCGCTGCTTCGGTGTGGGATCTTGACCGCGGGCAGGAGCTAACGGCACCTCAACGGGCGATGACGCTGGTGTCATGCGCCGCTTTCTCGCCAGATGGCCGTCGCGCAATCGCTGGCTCGGAAGATACATCAATGTGTCTCTGGGAGGTGGACAGCGGTCGCCATCTTCGACGCATCGAAGGTCATAGCGGCAATATTCGTTCGGTAACCTTCATGCCCGATGGCCGGCGTGTTCTGTCGTCGAGCGGCACCGACTATTACGATGCCGATCTGCTCAGGGAATTGGGGATCGATAATACGGTGCGCTTGTGGGATATCGAGACCGGCAGCGAACTGCAGCGGTTCGAAGGCCATACGGCGAACGTCAACTGTGTGACGGTGTCACCAGATAGTCGCTATGCCCTCTCCGGGAGCGCAGATAAGACGATGAGATTGTGGACGCTGCCTGGCTAATCGCGTCTTTGCATTCGTCCGTGCGGTGTCGTGCAGGAAGGGTCCCTATGACGGCGCGAAGCGAGAACGTACCCCAACCTCAATCATTTCGAATTCCCGATGAATTGAGACGGTTTCTCGAAGTCATCGACCACTTTATAGAAGGCATCGAAAAAGGAGAGTACAAGCTAGACGAAGAGCACCCTCACCTGGTTGATGGTGATTACCTCAATTGGTCTTTCCAGTCAGGGATATGTGGCCGCGGGATTTGGGGCTATCCCAACGCGGGATTAACTGAGTTCGAGTTCCAGTGTGGTCGGTCCATATGCGGGAGCGAGTGGCATTTCGACTTGACCCGCGCGGATATCGCCCAGATTGCCGGTGGTGCAAAGATCGACCTGCTCCTGTACGCGTGCGCCAACCCTCTCTGTCGCTTTCGTTCATCAGACAGTTTTGTTCGGTGTCCGGGTTGCGAGCTCGAAGCGGGGGTTGACCTCGCCGCGGCGGATTCAAGAACGCGCGGTCTCTGTCCCTATTGCCGTCAGCTC
Source organism: Vicinamibacterales bacterium (assembly GCA_040081675.1). Classification (GTDB taxonomy): domain Bacteria; phylum Acidobacteriota; class Vicinamibacteria; order Vicinamibacterales; family CAVVIG01; genus CAVVIG01. The sequence continues at coordinate 1,548 of JBEBGB010000010.1, read as the reverse complement.
CTTCGCAGTCTATCTGCTCGGCAATGTCCTCATTGTTTGATGGAATGGCACGATCCCGAGCATCCGACCAGGCTGGGTGAGAAGTCAGATCGTTGAGCCCTCCACGCATGCACTGGATTCTGCCGCTGCTCATCGGCATAGGGATGGCGATCGGCGCTCTACTCGGGATGGCACTCACGTCCGACGCCGCACTCCAGGAGGGGCCAGCCGGCGACCTGGCCGGCGCCTTCGGCGCACTGACGGTGATGATGTGTCTTCTCGTGGGCCTTCTGGTCTCGACGGTCACGCTTGCCGTACGGGCGTTACTGAAGCGTCCCGCACCGCGGCGCCTGCTCGCCCGCCTGGCGGTGAGTATCGCCGGCGGCATGCTTATCGGTGCCCTGGGCTCAACGTCGCTGTTGCGAGACACGCTGCTTCCCTGGCTTCCGCTGCTCGTTGTCCCAGCGGTGACCTGCTGGCCTTGGAGAGGGGACTGACATGCCGGTCGACCCCAGTGCGGACATTGAAGAGCGCGATGTTCGGCGGTCGCACGCACGTGCGACAGGATCTGGCCAGCGGATCGTCAGTGGTCAGCCATTGAACATGCTCCGCCATCGGCGACGGGCGACGACGGCAAGGTAGACGAGAGCTGAAGGGACACCGACGACCCATCGCCGCGTCGATGCTGGCACGGCCGCGGCTTGCTCGTGCAGCGCTGGCGCGAGTCGCGACAGCGCGGCCATCATCACTACATCACCCAGCACGAGAATGAGCGCGGCGGCAGCAAGGGGAATCGCCAGCTCGGTGCGCGGCTCCATCAGCCCGCGCAGGAACGCGCGCAGCCTGGCCGGGGACACGAGACTAGCGACTTGGATTCGGCGCAGCCGAATCTGGAGCGGCGGTGCCGGGGTTCGATCGCCAGTCACCGAGCGGAGGCGCCGCCGGCGTGACTTGCCCGTTCGGCTGCACGGTGGGCGGCGGTAGCGTGTAGACGGTGCCGGGTGACGGAGCAGTCGTGGGCGCAGCGTTGGAAGGGGCGTCTGATGGTGGCGGCGCCTGCAACCCGGCAGAGCCGGGGAGACCGCTCACAACATCCGGTTTGCTGTTCAGAAAGAAGTACGCCGCGAGAATTGCACCGGCGACAATCAACAGCTTCAGACCCACAGCGCTGCCGGCCGATGCGCTGGACGCGACGTGCGCCACCGCGTCGTGGCCACACTGGTCGCAGTAGCCCTTTCCCGGTTCGATGTTCGCCGTACACGTGCAATACACGCACTTGGTCATGACAGTCCCCTACGGTTTGCAATAGTAGTCCCACTGCAGCCGAAACCTTTCATCTGCGGACCCGTAATTGACGCCGCCCTTGAGCCGCACGGATCCGCCCTTGAAACGCAGGCGCGTGATCTTGCGTCCCTCGTTCGCGTACTCAGGCTTGCTGCTCGCGCCATAACCCCAGTCGAAGCCGACATCGGCGCCGCTTTCCCACTGCACCTCCATCGGCCGGCCGTCATTGTGTGTACTCCAACTCTCGAGCGCCAGGCCATCGTCAAGCCGCAGTGACACCGGTGG
>JBEBGB010000881.1:0-2183 GCA_040081675.1 Vicinamibacterales bacterium | reverse complement strand
GCGACTTCCTGCGAGCCTGACGCCCGGTCCATCGCTCGTCAGCACCGACGTCTTCAGTTTGGCTAGCGTCGTCCTTGGGGCTTCGTTCTTCGCTCTTGGTCGCGGTCACGAAGCGCTCGAACACGGAGGACACGGACACGAACGGATCACACTGGCAACAAATGGATCGAACCGTGGGCTCCGTGTCTCTTCCGTGAACTCCGTGTTAGCGCTTTTGGCTGGCGGTGATGCAATGACGCGACAATTTACACAGCCGAAACCTACCCGAGGCCTCGAGGCGATACGCTGACCGGACATGGTGCTTACGGGAGCTACGCTGGCTCGCACACCGGAGACGGCGGGAACACCTTCGCCGACGACTGCACAGCCTCCGAAGATCGACGTCAAAGGCGTCAACTTCTATTACGGCACGCACCGCGTGCTGCAGAACATTTCGCTGGCGATCCAGCCGAATCAGGTCACCGCCTTTATCGGGCCGTCGGGCTGCGGCAAGTCCACATTCCTGCGCTCGCTCAACCGCATGAACGACATCGTCGCCGGCGCGCGCGTCGAGGGGTCGATTCGTGTGGACGGCGAAGATATCTACGCCGCGTCGGTCGACGTCGTCGCTCTGCGGCGCAAGGTCGGCATGGTGTTCCAGAAATCGAACCCCTTTCCGAAATCCGTCTTCGAGAACGTGGCCTACGGGCTGCGGATCAACCGGATGACGTCGTCGAAGGACGAACTGCGCGGACGCGTCGAAGCGAGCCTCAAGTCTGCGGCCCTGTGGGACGAGGTGAAAGACCGGCTGCACACCTCCGCCCTGGCGCTGTCGGGCGGTCAACAGCAACGACTCTGCATTGCGCGTGCGCTGGCGGTCGAACCCGAGATTCTGCTGATGGACGAACCGGCGTCAGCCCTCGACCCCATCGCCACGCAGCGCATCGAGGAGCTGATTTATCAGCTGAAGGCCAAGTACACGATCGTGATCGTGACGCACAACATGCAGCAGGCGGCGCGCGTGTCGAACACGACGGCCTTCTTCTGGCTCGGTAACCTGATCGAGTGCGACCGCACCGATAAGATTTTCACCGCTCCATCCGAGAAACTGACGGAGGACTACGTCACCGGGAGATTCGGTTAAGTGGAACCCGTCGAGCGCATCAAGCGCCACTTTCAGCAAGAACTCGAGATGCTCAAGACGCGACTGCTCGAAATGGGCGGGATCGCGGAAGAGAACGTCCGCCTGGCAGTAAAGGGTCTGGTCGAACGTGACCGGCCCTTGATTGACCGCGTCATCTCGGGCGACGAACCGCTCAACCGCCTGCACATCGAAATCGATGGCCGGTGCTTCACGCTGCTCGCGCTGTACCAGCCGATGGCTGCGGACCTGCGCACGGTGGTCGCCGCGGTGAAGATCAACGCCGACCTCGAGCGCGTGGGCGACCTTGCGGTGAACATCGCCGAGGCAGCGCGGCGGTATTCGTCGCATCCGCCGGTGAAGAAGCTGATCGACATCCCGCTGATGGCCGAGATCGCGCAGACCATGCTGCGCGATGCGCTCGATGCCTTCGTGCGTCGAGACGTTGACCTTGCCCAGCACGTGCTGGACGAAGACGACCGGCTCGACTCCCTGAAGACGCAGATCTTCAGAGAGCTGCTCACCTACATGCTGCAGGACCCGAGCACCATCGAGCCGGCGCTCGATCTCATCCTGGTGTCGCGCCACCTCGAACGTATCGGCGACCATGCGACGAACGTGGCGGAAGACGTCATCTTCATCGTGTCGGCCCGCGACGTCCGCCACCACGGGGTCCAGGAGCGGCCGTAACAAGGGCAGGCAGGGCAGGTCGCGCGGCAGCGTGATCGAGAGGATGCGCGAAGCTCAGTGTGACCGAAGCCAAGGCCCAGAGCCTGTAGCCCAGCGCCTAAAGCCTTTCCGTCCTTTCTCTCCGCGCCCTCCGTGTCCTCCGCGGTGAAACGTGTTTTTCAGTGTGAGCGTCAGCTCGACGCTCAGAGCCCAAAGCCTGTAGCCCAGAGCCCAGAGCCCTCCCATCCTTTCGCACCGTGGCGAAGCCGCATGCGAATTCCATTACAATCAGCCTGATGTCCCCAGAGCAAACGACGCCGCTGTGCGTCTTCTGCCGGAAGCGTCCGGTAGAGACCACGTCGCGGCCGTTCTGCAGCGAGCGGTGCAGGCTGCA
>JBEBGB010000880.1:0-2184 GCA_040081675.1 Vicinamibacterales bacterium | reverse complement strand
CTCCACGAGCCCAAGGCAAACACGACGACAATGGTCAGGAACTGAAGGCTGGCGGATGCCGGGATCAGCCACCAGAGGACCAGGCCCGCCGCCGAGCCAAAGGTGCCCGGCGCGAACGGTGCGTACCCGGCCCCAAGCGCCGTTGCCAGCGCAAGCGCGATGCGATCCATGTGTGTTCGTTGGCTCCGCGTCAGTCGATGGAGCGTACCACGCGCGTTCCGGCCAGCCGGTCGTGAAGACCGCGGCCGTCGTTGCTCAACACGGCGGGCAACAAGCCGAGTCCGGCAGGCAGCGCCAACACGAGAGAGAGCAAGGACCGCACTGTTGCCCGTCCGAAACCGGGCAACGAGTCGTGGGCGGTGACGACTCGCAGGCCTGTGACCATTTTTCCGAGTGTCTGGCCAGTCGCGGTAAATGCAATCAGGTAGCCGCCGTTCTGGAGCAACAGAAATGCCGCGAGCGGCACTCGTGGCAGGAGCCCGATCTCTGACACGCTGAGTCGACACACCTTCAGCGCGAAGTAGACCACGACGACGTCGACGAGCAGCAGAAGGCCAACGTCGATCAGCCCGGCCTTTACCCGCTCGAAGCCAGAGGCCGGGGGGAGCAACCCGCCCGCTACCTGCCTCGGCGACCTCGTTAACTGGGGCGACCTCGCTGGCTGGAAAGGCGCGGCAATGATTGGCGGCTCTGACTTGACTGCCGGCGCAGGCGTTGGCGGTGCAGCAACCGGAGACTCCGCCACCGGCATCCGCGATTCCGCACGCAGGCGCGGCACCTCCGGTGTGGCCCGGCGCACCGACAGCGGCGGCCTCGGAGGAGGAGCCCGCGTGATGAGCGGCCTGTCGTCAGGTGCGGTCACGCCGAACAGCGGCAAGTCGATCCGTCCACCAGGTACGGACGCTTCGATCCGTCCGCCAGGGGTAGGCGATGCCTCCGCGGGTTTCGCAACGTTCGCGGCATTCGCCAAATTGGCTGCTGCGTCGGATGCCTGAGCGGACGCGGCCATCCTGTTGTCGATGAGTTCGAGATCGGCGATCGGATTGCGCTCGGGCTCCGCGTCGCGCAGGCGCAACTCGCTCGGCGCCGACGGCGCCACCATCGTGAACTCGTTCCCGCAGTTGCGGCACCGGTCGACATCCTGATATCCCAGGTAGCCGCACTTGGGACACTTCATGGTCGCCTGCCGCCAACAACCGGGGCCACAGGCTGTGATGCCGGCAGCGGACCAATTTCGATGAGTTGACGCTGTATCTCGGTTCGCAGGCGGTCGGCCTCGCTGCGCTCGGCGTCTGTCGGGCGAACAGCGTCGAGGAGCACCAACGCGTCACGCAGCTTGCCGCTCGAGACCAGTGCGCGGGCGCGGGCGAGCGCGCCTTCGGCTCGTCGCGGAATGGGCAGCGGGACGTCGCGTGACACGACAGGAGCGGTCGACGGCGCCCGATAGCTCTGGCGTGTCAGGGCTCGTTCCACGAGCGCTGTCCACTCCTGGCGTGTCGAGCCCGCGGCTGATGCGACGGCGGCTACGATGACGAGCACCAACGCTCCGAGCGCGAGCCACTCGACGTTCGAGCGCGAAGACCGGGGAGGCACTTCCAGGGTGAGACGCGGCGAGGCAAGGTCGTCCGACGCGGTGACGTCTGGCGCGATGCGGTGCTCGAGACGTTCAACGCGGTCGAGCAGGGCAAGGACTTCGTCGGATGCGCCACCACGCAGCATGGCCGCGTCGAGCAGTCGACGCGCCTCCGAGCTGTCGCCCCGGCGGACGGCATCCGCACCATCGTGCAACAGGGCCTCGGACTCGCGTTGTCGTTCAGCCTGCGCACTGCGAGCGCGATCGATGTAGGCACGCGCCCGGGCATGGCTGCGGTCCAGAAAAAGGGCGCGCGTCCAGATATTGATCGCTTGATCGTATTGCCCGGCAAAGTAGTGATCGAGACCGGCGAGGAGGAGTTGCTCGATCTTCGCTTCGCGTTCGGCCCAGGACGTGGGCTCGGAAGTGCGCGACGTCTCGGTGCGAAGCGGATCGGACATGTTTCAGTGGCCGTGCGTCGGTCGAATTATACGACACATGAATCGCGGAGTACAGTGCGGAGAGCATGTGGACTTTGCAGGCATCTCTGAGCGTAAGTGCGCAATTGATGACCTCTCCCGGGCATGTTTCCTCTGGAGCGTCCCGTCTCC
>JBEBGB010000879.1:0-2185 GCA_040081675.1 Vicinamibacterales bacterium | reverse complement strand
TCTGGGGCAACACGAGCCATACGATCTGCCCGCCCTGCTTCGAGTACTACTACCGCTCGCCGGCGCGGCGCGAGGACGAGTGAGCGGCGTCTGAGGGCGATTCCGCTCTCACCGCTGTCGCGGGTCATTCGACGCGCGACTTGGGGCGTGTGCGCCGCGGTCCGCCGGGGAGTGAGTTGGCAAGGCGCCCCGCGCTTCGTCTGGCGCTCGCTTCGCGATAGGATGCGCGACGTGCAGACACATGTCTTTCATCGCGCAATGTTCGCCGCGTGCCTCATCGCGTCGCTCTACGTCGCAGCGTCGGTGCACGCGCAGGGCCCGACCGAGTGGAGCACCGAATCGCGGACGATTCTGGCATTCAAGGTCAACCCCGATGCGCTACGTACGCGTCTGCCCGCTGGCTGGGAATCGGCCCCATCAACCGCGCCCGCATCCGCTGGTGCCAATCTGAACGTCACGGTCATGGACCGAACGATCGTCCTCGACGGCCAGGGCAAGCCTCTGCGCACAGGCACGTCCCGCTACGCGGTGATGACCGTTCCCGCAAGAAACGCCGCTGGCGTGACGAACAACATCGTGATCGGCGGCATCTCACCAGACGGGGCTGGAGCGTACGGCGTCTACCTGCCAGCGACGACGGCGCATCTGGAGCGAACAGTTGCAGGCGATCGCGATCAACACGCGCGTGTGCAGGAGACGTGGGACTTCGCCGCCCAGTCCGGTGAGCGGATCAGCGTGCGCATCGTGTATCAGCGCGGCGCGGTAACGAAATCACACGTGGACACCGTCGTGCGGTCGGCGATCCATCCGGAGTTCCAACGCACGTATCACATCGATCAGGCGGTTGACGTCGTGCGAGGCGTTGGCATTTCGGATCGCGTGGAGCGGCTCGATGTCGCCGTGTCAGGGCCCGCGCTTGCGTCGCTCTTCGATGGGTCTCAGCAGGTCGTCAGCGTCAGTGCCGTTCCCTTTTACGTCCGCGACATCACGATTCCCTGACGGCCAGCCGCATCCCGTAATACGACGCGGCCGACCCGCGACAGACGACTTGGCGTAGGATGTGGCGCATGTCGAACATCCTCCGCGCCCTCTCCGCCGTTGGGCTGTGCCTCAGCGTGCTCGATGCTCGCCTGCACGCCGACGTTGTCAGGCTGGTCGTCGAACATCGCGAGCCGTTCACCAACAAGGGCCAGGCCTACGAGAAGTTGACCGGACACTTCTACGGAGAACTCGACGCCAGGCACCCCGTGAACGCCGTCATCACCGACCTCGAGCTTGCGCCGAAGAACGCGCGTGGCATGGTGGAGTACGCGGCCACCTTCACCATCCTGAAACCGGTTGAGATGAGCCGGAGTACTGGCGTCCTCGTCTACCAGGTGCCGAATCGCGGCCGATCTACCATCGATGGCGGCGGCTATTTCGCCGATCTTCGCGCCGGCGGGCACGTGCTTGTCGCGAGCGGCTGGCAGGCTGACATTCAGCCAGGCCCGGGCATCGAGTCCATGACTGCGCCGATTGCGAAACATGCCGACGGCTCGAGCATCACGGGCCCCGTGATGGCGCGCATCGCCGACGCCCCGACGGGCTCGAACACGCAGCCCATCATCCGGGGACGCGTCACAGGAACCGCCGTCCCGGCGAGCTTTGACACGGCTACGGCGGTATTGACGCGACGATCGTCGGACGGCGGGAGCCGGGTGTCGCTGCGTTCCACGGAGTGGGCGTTTGCCGATTGCAGCAAGACTCCGTTTCCGGGCCTGCCTGATGCGACGAAGGTCTGTCTCGAGCGCGGGTTCGATCCCGCGTTCCTGTACGAGCTGACCTACACGGCGAAGGATCCGCCCGTGCACGGGATCGGGTTTGCCGCGACGCGCGACCTGCTGGCTTTTCTCCGTACTGACGGGAGCGCCAATCCGCTCGGCGCGACCATTCACCACACAATTGCCCAGGGCAACTCACAGTCGGGCAATTACCTGCGCAGCTTCCTGCATCTGGGCTTCAACCAGGACGAGCGCGGCCGGCGCGTGTTCGACGGCATGAATCCGAACATCGCGGCGCGTCAACTGGCCATGAACATTCGCTTCGCGGCACCGAGCGGCGCGGCCGAGATGTTCGAGCCCGGCAGCGAGGGTGTGTTGTGGTGGGACGACTACACCGATACGGCACGTGGCCGTCCCTCGTCGAG
>JBEBGB010000197.1:0-8568 GCA_040081675.1 Vicinamibacterales bacterium | reverse complement strand
CTTGCGTGTCGATCGCGAACTCCACGATCAGCTCCGTGCGTACGCCGAGTTTCTGGGCAGCACGAAGGAATACATCGTGACGTCCGCACTCCGGCGCGTGTTCCGCCATGACAAGGACTTCATCGCCTGGCAACACGCTCGGAACAGCGAGACGGCACCGACGGTGCGTCGCGCGGACGCGCAGACGGCGGCGACATCGCATGGCCACGCGGATGCGCAGGCGACGCCGGCCGTGGAGACGGCGCGTCGCCCCGGCGGAGGACGATGACGGTGAACGCGTGGATCGCAGACCGGACGTTGGTGAGCGCGGCCATGGCCGGCGGCGCCGCGCTGGTGTTGCGGGCGCACATGCCGTGGAATGGGGACGATCCGATCTTGGTCTTAGTGCGCGTGTATCGACCGGCGCTGTACACGTCACTGTACGTCGCGTACATCACGCTCCTCTTCTCGACACCCTATCTGGCGTCGTCTGTCCTCTGGTCGCTCGCGTACATCTTCGCGACCGGGCGCGCAAAGAGCGCATCCCCTGGAAGGCTGCCGCCGTATCCACCGCCCGAGGATCGAGAGCAGGTATTTGTCATCCTCGGCGAGCAGCATCATCCGCTGAAACCCATTCCCGTGGAAGCACCGACCTGGCTCACGATTCCCGAACGCGGGCTCTTCACGGGCATCGCGGTCATCGGGGCCGTGGGCAGCGGCAAAACGACCGGCTGTCTGTATCCGTACGCGGAGCAGATTCTCGGCTATCGACGCACCGATCCACAGAAGCGGATTGGCGCGTTGGTGCTCGAAGTGAAAGGAGATTTCTGCCACGACATTCGCCGGTTGCTCACCACGCATGGGAGGGAAGGGGACTATCTCGAAGTCAGCTTGGAGGGACCCTGGCGGTACAACCCGCTGCATAACGACCTCGATGCCTATGCGCTGGCGTACGGGATTGCCTCACTGCTGAATAGCGTCTTTGGCAAAGGGAAAGAGCCCTTCTGGCAACAGGCGTACACGAATCTGGTCAAGTTCATCATCCTGCTCCACAAGGTGGTCGACGACTACGTCACGTTATTCGATGTGTACGAGTGTGCGATCAATCCGGATCGGTTGGCGGCGAAGCTCGCGGAAGGGGAGCGCCGGATCGCACAGCGAACACGCCTGCTGGTGCCGACGCCGCACTACGTGAAGCACACCACGCTCGCCGAGTTTGCCTTTGCCATGGACCTTAGCACCGAGCAGATGGGCGCCCTCGACTCAGCGGCACTCCGTGCGCAACTAAACGCGCTAGCCGTCCCCTTCGACGAGCGCCCCGAGCCGGCCGAACTAGGCGAGGCGGATCCGCGACGGATGCAACTGGAGGCCGTGAAGCGATGGTTTGAACACGACTGGCGCCGCATCGAGCCGAAGCTGCGTACGTCCATCGTGGAGGGCATCTCCGTCTTCCTGTCGCTCTTCGACGACAGCCCGGCGATGAAGCGCACGTTCTGTCCGCCCAAGGTATGCTACGACCCCGTCGCGAACGCAGACGGGCGCCACGGGCAGCCCCTGCCGTTGTTCGCCGATCTGATCGAGCAGGGAAAAGTCTGCGCCCTGAACTTTCCGATGGCCGCCAATCCGGGACTCGCGAAGATCATCGGCACCATGATGAAACAAGACTTCCAGCGAGCGGTGCTGACCCGCATTCCTGCGATGTCGCAGCACCCCGACCGGTACTGGCGGGACGTGCTGTTTCTCTGCGACGAATACCACGCGTTCGCGACCGCAGGGGAAGAAGACCCGACCGGCGACGACAAGTTCTTCAGCCTGTCACGTCAGGGCAAGTGCATCGCCATCGTCGCCACGCAAAGCCTCAGCTCATTGCGCTCGGCGTTGCCCGGTGAATCCTGGCGCACGTTGCTACAGACGTTCCGGACGAAGGTCTTTCTGGCGCTCAGCGACGACTTCAGCGCCCGCGTGGCGAGCGATCTCTGCGGTAAGGACGAACGACTCGTCCCTCAGTACCACCTCGCGGAGAGCGGTCAGGACGCCCGCATCAGCGTGCTGACCGGTCGTGCGGCTGCGCACCGGGCAACGATCAGCACGTCGAAGAGCTACGCCGTCCAGCGGGACTTTGTGTTCGAGGCCAAGGTCTTCGGCGAACTGAAGAACGCGCAGGCTGTGGTGCTCGCCTACGATGGGTTCAACCCGCGACCACCCACGTACTGCTACCTGAAGCCGTACTACGTGGAGCGCAGCCGGACGTACTTCGAACAGGTCGATCGCGGGGAGCTATAGATCATGAGTTTCGAAATCATCCTGCCGTTCCTGCGTCCGATTGCCGCCTATATCGAAGACCCCGAAGTCAGCGAGATCATGGTCAACCCTGGCGGGCGCGTGTTTGTTGAGCGACACGGCATGATGATCGAAGCCAGTCAGGTGCACATAACCGAGAAGAACCTGCAGGTCGCTGTGCGCAACATCGCGCGCTTGCTCGCAGACGACATTTCTGAGGAGCAGCCCATTCTAGACGCACGGCTGCCAGACGGGTCGAGGGTAGCGGCCGTCATCCCACCGTGCAGCCTCGGAGGCACGACACTGACCATTCGGAAGTTTCAGAGTCGATTCTTCACGGTCGATGACCTCGTTCGAAGCGGAACGCTCACAGAGCCTGTTCTGGACGCGATGCGTGTGGCGATCGAAGCCCGTTGCACGATTCTGATCAGCGGTGGGACAAGCACCGGAAAGACGACACTCCTAAACGCCTTGGCGGCATTGCTGCCGCCGGCCGATCGAATAGTCCTCATCGAGGACACGGCGGAGTTGCGCGTGGAACAGCCGAACGTGGTGCGGTTCGAAGCGAGGCGGGCACAGCGGGATCTGCCGGCGGTGACGATCCGCGACCTACTCAAGGCGACGCTCCGGCATCGACCTGACCGGATCATCGTCGGCGAGGTGCGTGGGGGAGAAGCTTACGATCTTCTGCAGGCGCTCAATACAGGGCACGCCGGCACGCTATCCACGATACACGCGAATTCCGCACACCAAGCGCTGGCGCGGCTGACGTCATGCGTTCTGCAGGCCGGCGTAGAACTGCCGTATCAGGCCATCCGCCACCAGATCGCGGCCTCGATTGATGTAGTGCTGCACCTTGATCGACGACGTGGGACTCGCGTGGTGTCGGAAGTGCTGAGGATACGGCGGTACGTCCAAGAACGCGACGAGTACGAGTCGGACGCGGTGGCCGTCGCCTGATCGAGGACGACGAGCCGAACGCCAGAATTGGGAGGGATCGTGAATCGAAAGATGGGGGCAGTCCTACCACAGTCAGTTCGACGGTCATCAGACGACTCGGAACAAGTGGCACCAGACTCACGTCGCGTTGATGACCACGGGGTGGATCGAACGGATCGAGCATCCTCTTGGATCACGCCCCGACAAGCAGCGGCGTATCTGGGCGTCGGAGTGGATACAATCTACGAAGCGTGCGCCGCGGCGGATCTCAAGCACGTCAAGCTGGGGTACCGCACGATCCGCCTGCGCCGTGAATGGATCGACATCTGGGCTGAGAAGCACGCTACGCCGGCCAGGTGAAGAGGAGCAGCACTCCATGTCGCAGACGCCGACAAGCAACGTCAAGGGCCTCCACAAGCATCACAATCGCCGGTGCACGAACCGGCACGGCAAGCCGACGAACTGCGACTGCCCGTGGTACGGCTTCTACAAGCGCATCCAGAAGGGGCTCGCCGAGTGGTCGGGGCAGCAGGTGGATCCGCGGAAACTGCGCCCGGCGGAGATTGTGCTGAATCGCTTCAAGAGTGCGATCGATGAGCACACCTATAGCCCGGACGGTGAGCAGCAGTCCTTAGGGTCGGGCCAGCGGTTCAGCGAGTTTGTGAAGGAATGGCGAACGCACTATGCCGAGGCGCATCGGCTGACGGCCACTTCGCTGTCATCGATGCTCGACGTGCTCGTCGAGGAGTTCGGCGACCAGACATTAGAGCAATTGGCTGGGGCACCGCTGAAGATAGAGCGGTGGCTGAACGCCGCGCAAAAGGAACGGAAGTGGTCGGACAATACCTGGAATCGATACTACGAGCTGCTCAACTCGGTCTTCAATCGGGCCGTCAAGTGGAAGACGGGCGGCGTATCGCGCATGGCTCTCAATCCCATGGCCGGAATTGAGAAGCGGACCGGGTCCAAGAAGAAGTTTGAAACGCGTGTCGAAGAGGACGACGAAAAGGCGTTGATCGCTGCGTGCGACAAACTCAATCGGCCACAGCACAGGCCGCACAGCCAAATCTTGACGTGGGAGATCGTAAACACGTTGCGGGAACGGGTCACTGCCGGCGAGCAGCAATCGAAGCTGGCCGCCGAATACGGAATCTCGCGGGGCCTCTGTTGCCAGATCGTCAAGGGCGAGATCTGGAATCCTGACAAGTACAAGACGGGTACCAAGGGCGACGAGATGCGCCGCCGCGTTTATGCGGCGTTTGACTTGGGACTGCGTCACGGTGAGATCGTGAAAGTCCAACTGAAGCATGTCGACTTCAAGCCGATCAAGGTCGCGATCGACGGGGAAGTCCGCGAGGTGTTGGCCATAGCCCTGCCGCCTACGGTGAGCAAAGGCGGCAAGACGACCGGAGAGCTGGAACACGTGTACGCAGGGACCGAGCGATTGAAGCTCGAGCTCACCAAACGCCGATTTGCGCTGAAGCGCAATCCTGAGGCGTACGTCTTCGGCACCGAGTTAGGGAAGCCCGTCAAGGCCTTCAAGCGCATGTGGCGCGAGCTGTTTAAGCTCGCCGGACTCGATTACGGTCGGTCGAAGGGCCTGACATGGCACACGATCCGCCACGAATTCGTCTCCCGCAATATCGAGAACACCGGCGATCCGGTCGTGACACAACGTCTCGCGCGTCACAAGGATGGCCGGACGACGCAGGGCTACATGCACGCGCGCGAATCGCGGGTCATGGCGGCCGTCGTGCGCCTGAACCAGTGACCAATCTCGGTCCGACCCCCTAGCCCGGCTAGACCCTCCTGCGATGCGCTTCGTTAATAGTAACGTATGTGTTACCATATATGCAGATAACGCTGCGTGAGTACCTCGACAAGGCCGGGCGGAGTCCGTTCGGTCGATGGTTTGATGACCTCGACGCTACGGCGGCAGCCAAGGTGACGACGGCGTTAGCTCGAATTGAGCAGGGCAATTTCTCCAGCGTTAAGGGTGTCAGCGCCGGGGTCTTCGAGTACCGCATCGACTTCGGGCCGGGCTACCGCGTCTACTTCGGCAAGGATGGCGAGACATTGGTGATTTTGGTTGCGGGCGGAACGAAGAAACGCCAGGCCCAAGACATTACGCTCGCTCAAGAGCGGTGGGCCGACTATAAACAGCGAAAGATTAGGGGACAGTGACCATGCCGTTGACACGAGACTTCAAGGCGACCGTGCAAGCGCGCATTGCCCGTGATCCCAAATACCGCCAGCAATTGCTCCGGGAGGGCGTCGAGTGCATGCTAACCGGCGATCTCGACACCGGCAAGGCGATTCTCCGTGATTACATCAATGCGACCATCGGCTTCGAGGAATTGAGCGATCTGACTCACACGCCATCGAAGAGTCTCATGCGCATGCTCGGTCCGAAGGGCAACCCTCAGGCGCGGAACCTGTTCGACGTGATTGCGCACCTTCAGCGGACTGAAGGACTTCACTTTGAGCTGTCGTTTAAGGGATAAATCCACTCGCGTGGAAGCGGAGCATCGAGAACTACTCATAAGACCGACCAGTCAGCTGCGGAGCGCAGTCAGGCAGCGAAACCAAAAGAGCGGTAGAGGGACGAACGCCAGAATCGCGTCGTGCAGAGGTTCGTTTTCGCGATTGTGCTTAGCGGCGGAGGCCAGTCTGCTATACTCAGCGGGCATGCGTTGGTGGTGCCACAAGCGGCTGGGCCAGGTCGTCGCTATCATTCTGCTGCTTTGGACGGCGGCAGACTTGAGCAGCACCAGTCTGTGCGCTTTGGACAACGAGGGCGCTAGTTCTACGCAATCAACTGCTGCTGCTACGCCACAGATTGCTTCCGCCAATCACATTCCCGATCAATCACCTCGTCAACACATCGACGACTGCTTCTGTTGTTCGCACTGTGTAGACGTCAAGGCCGCACCGCCAGCGATAGTCTCGATGCCCGTTGAGTTGCCACACGCGGCATCGGTTCTCGCTGCCCCACGCATATTCGGCTCGCGGCTCTACCACCCTCCTCTCGTCTAACTTCAGTTACGTCGACCTCCATCGCGTAGCGCTGCGCGATTGGTCCGTTTTGTACGGTCACGCCGCTTTGGCGTGAGCGTCGCTTCTGGAGTGTTCAATGATCCGTGTACCGCTGTTCCTCGTCTTACTGATGACGACGGCTGCCCATGTCCGGGGGCAGGACCTGGTCGTCCCGGCTCGCCTTTCGCTTGAAGAAGCATTGCGCTTGGCCAACGAGAGGAATTCCAATCTCGCTGCCGCTCGCAATACCGTCGAAATTGCCGAGGCGCAGCGCACGGACGCTCGACTGCGGCCCAATCCTGCCGTGTCGCTGGACTCCGATAACTATCCCCTCTTCGAGCCCGCGCGGCCAGGATTCTTCAATAACCAGCAACTGACGGTTCGGATTGACCAAGAGTTTGAGCTTGCCGGCCGGCGCCGGTGGCGCACCGAGGCGGCGAACACGGCCATTTCAGCCGCCGAGGCGACGTTCCTGGACCACCGTCGAAGGCTTGAGTTCGACGTCCGGCGCGCGTACTTCGGCATCGTGCTCGCGAAGACCGATCTCGAAGTCGCGCAGGCGACCCTCGATGAGATCGACAACGTTATTCGTCTGAACCGTGCCCGCTATGACCAAGGCGAGATATCGGGCGGTGAATTGCGACGTATCCAGGTCGAGCGCTTGAAGTTTGTCGACGACCTGTTCGGTGCGCAGCTCTCGTTACGGAATGCCCGGAGCGGACTGCTCGCGCTCTTCAATGCGACTGATTTGAGTGTCGACTTCGACGTGGTTGAGACGTTGAATGTCGCGGCCAGTGCCGCTCAACCTGCGACTGCTGCACCGTTGCCGCTCGACGCGCCAGCGCTCCGAACCCAAGCGCTTGCGCTTCGCCCTGATCTCTTGGCGGCGCAGCGTCAGGTGCAGCGCGCGGATACCGAGACCCGGCTCCAGCGTGCGCTGCGGACGCCAAACATCACCGTGGGGGGCGGCTATCAGCGCAATTTCGGTGCGAATGCCGTGGTGTTTGGTGTCACGGTGCCGCTACCGATTTCGAATCGAAATCAGGGAGGCGTTGCGCGCGCCGATGCTGAGCGTCGTCAGGCGACCAACTTAGCCACGGCGACGGCGACAGGCGTCTTGCTAGACGTGCAGCAGGCGATCAATGCGGTTGACGTCGCGCGCGCCCGCGTCGAGTACATCGAGCGCGAATATCTAACGCCCTCACGGGAGTCCCGCGACATCGTTTTGGCGGCCTATCGCCTCGGGACTGCTGACCTGATCGACTTCCTCGACGCCCAGCGCGCATTTCGCGACACGCTCCGAACGTACAACCGGGCGCTGTATGAGCAGCGCCTTGGCGTCTTTCAGCTCGCTGCCGCCACGGGCGGGGCCAGCTCTGTAAGGTGAACCCGATGACTGAATCACTCTCGTGGTCGGACAGAATCCGCAACTCCCGTGGCGTTGGATTCGCCCTTGTCCTCATGGCTGGCGTTGCCATCGGCAGCGGGACCGTCTGGCTCCTCACTGAAAGGCCAGTTCCTGAACCCCCTTCCGAGGATCACGCAGCCGACCTGCCCGCGGGGATCGTCGAAATCCCGGAAGCCGCGCAGAAGAACGCCAATGTCGAGATCGCCGCCGTCGCGATTACCCGTGTGCCTGGCGCGCTCGAAGTCACCGGCATCGTGACGCCCGACGAATCGCGCGTGGCGCATGTGCGCCCGCTGGCGCGCGGTGTTGTGGAGAAGATTGCCATCAGTCTCGGGAGTCGCGTCAGTGAAGGCCAGGCCTTGCTTACCTACGACAACATCGAGCTGGGCCAACTCGTAGGCGAGTTCCTGACCGAGCAGGCGGGCCTCCGTCAGACACAGACCGACCTTGAAGTCAAACGCACGTCACTCGAGCGCGCTGAATCGCTGATCAAGATCGAGGCTATTTCGCAGCGGGAACTCGACATCCGGCGGGCCGAGTTCACGAATGGGGAGGCGGCGGTCGCCAGCGCTCAGGCGCGCGTCTCACGCGTCGAAGAACAACTCCATCGCTTTGGACTCTCTGACGCGGACCTGAGGGCGCTGAAGCCAGATGCGCGGGAGGCGCCGCACCGAGCCGCCTCGCATAGCACGTTACGGGCACCCTTTGCCGGCGTCGTGACGAGATTCGACGTCGCATCCGGCGAGGTAGTCGAGCCCGACAAGGAAGTGTTCACGGTGGCGGACATCTCCACGGTGTGGGTGCTGGCGGATGTCTACGAGAAAGATTTGTCGAAGGTCACCCGTAACGGCACGGTGGCCATCAAGGTGGACGCGTACCCCGATCGCACGTTCACCGGTCGGATCACCCACGTGAGCGACATCATC
>JBEBGB010000196.1:0-8575 GCA_040081675.1 Vicinamibacterales bacterium | reverse complement strand
CGCAGCGGCAATAAGCCTGCCGCCCCTGCTGACTCCAGTCAGACCGCCCGATAAGCCATCTAGCCAGATGGAAGAACCCACGCACAGCGCGCACCGCGCTGGCGCTGCCGGCCGTCCAGCGCACGGCGAAGTCGACGCGCGCTTTCGTGCGCTCGTGCAGTCGCCTCTTCGTGCCGGCCTGCTTCGCTATCTCAACGCACGCCCCGACGATGCGTTCGAGGTCGAGGCGCTCATGCAGGCATTCGGCCGGCTTCGACAGGACATCGAGAACTGCGTCCGCGAGCTCGTCGAGGTAGGCGTAGCCCGCGTTGCCACCGCGTTGGGTCTCTCGACGGCGTACGCCGCCAGCCGCCCACACGATCCCCTCATGGCTGCGCAGCTCGATGCCTTCCTCGAACGACGGGCCAGCATCAGCGCCGAAGACGAGTCGCAAGCGGTCCAGCGCTTCCGCGAAATGATCGGGCGCGACGAGAAGATGCTGATCGTGTTCGAGTGGATTCGCACGGCGGCCAAGTCCGACATCTCAGTCCTCATCCTCGGCCCAACAGGTTCGGGCAAGGAAGTCGTCGCGCGGATGATTCACGAGCTGAGTCGTCGGTCACGTGCCCGTCTCCAGGCGGTGAACTGCGCCGCTCTGCCAGACACACTCTTCGAGAGCGAAATCTTCGGCTACGAGAAGGGCGCCTTCACGGGAGCTCACGATCGCAAGCCGGGCCGTCTGGAACTGGCCAACGAAGGCACCCTCTTCCTGGACGAAATCGGCGACATGTCGCTCATCGCTCAGGCCAAGTTCCTGAGGGTGCTCGAAGAACGCCGCTTCGAGCGACTCGGTGGTCAGAAATCGATCGCGGTCGACTTCCGCTTGATATCCGCGACCAACCGGCCACTCGAGCAGTTCGTGCGGGACGGACGATTCCGCGAAGATCTCTACTACCGGGTCAACGCGTTCGCGATCCGGCTTCCCTCGTTGCGTGAGCGACCGGTCGACATCCCAGTGCTCGCTCAGCGCTTCCTTGCCCGCTACTGCGCGTCGCAGGGTCTTCCGCAGGACGGCAAGGCCTTCACTCGCGAAGCGCTCGATGCGCTGGCCGCCTATCCGTGGCCGGGCAACATCCGTGAGCTCGAGAGCACGGTGTCTCGCGCGGCACTCTCGTCGCCAGGTCGGGCGATTCGTCCGCAGGACATAGAGTTCCTTCAGCCGTTCTCGCTCCCCCAAGCGACCGCGCCCGATCGGCTGCCGTCGCTGGCGGAAGCCGAACGCGCGCACATCTCGCGCGTGCTCGACGCCGTGCAGTGGAACAAGAAAGAAGCGGCACGCGTGCTGGATATCAGCCGGGGCACGCTCTACCGGAAGATTGCCGAGTACGCGCTCGATCCCCACCTCGGCTCCGCCAAACAACCGACCTCCGACTGACATCGACAGCGGCTCCGCGGACGGCCCTTCAGCGCATCACGGCTCTACATTAGCGTCGCGGCTCTGCATTAGCATAGAGGCGCGTGCTGCTCACCCGACCGATCCTCGACGTCGAGATCGCCACGCCGCGCGCTCGTGTCGTTCATCTCGACATGCGAGACACGGCGTTTCGTTTCAAGCCGGGTCAGGCCATCTGGATCGGCTCGCATGGACAAGAACAGCGCAAGCCCTACTCGATCGCCTCGGCACCAGAGGATGTGGAGCGTGACGGCCGTATCGAACTGCTGGTCGGCGTGGACGCGAATGGCTCGCCCGGACCGCATCTGCCGCTGCAGGTAGGGACGAGCGTCGACCTGGAGGGTCCGATTGGCAGGTTCACCTTCCCGAGTGATCCGGTTGAACGCCGTTTCCTCTTCATCGCCGGCGGCACCGGAATCGCTCCGCTGCGCTCGATGCTGCGCCACTCGGTCACGGTGCCTCACAGTGCGATCGGTCTGATGTACAGCGCCCGGCTTCCTGAGGAACTCGCGTATGCCGGGGAACTGCGGGCCATGGCGGCCGCCGGCACCATCGAGCTGCGTCTGACGGTGACTCGTGATGTCGAACACGGGACGTGGACTGGCGCGCGTGGTCGAATCACGCGTCAGGACCTTGCACCGCTCGTGCACGATCCGCGCACGCTGTGTTTCGTGTGCGGCCCGCAGGCGCTGGTCGATGAGATGCCGGGCCTGCTGGAGTCGCTCGGCGTGGCGAGGGAACGCGTGCGCGTCGAGGAATGGGGCTAGAGCGCGCTAGATTCCGACGACGTGATAGCCGGCGTCGACCATCATCACTTCGCCAGTCATGGCTCGCGACGCGTCGCTCAGGAGGAACACGGCGGCGTCCGCAATCTCGCCGAGTTCCATGCCGCGGCGTAGCGGCGACCGCTCTCTCTGGGCCTGCAACATCATCGAGAGCCCGGGAATGCCCGCTGACGCCAGTGTCTTGATTGGTCCTGCCGACAGCGCGTTGACGCGAATATTCTGCGGACCCAGGTCGGCAGCCAGATAGCGCACGGCAGCTTCCAGAGCCGCCTTCGCCACGCCCATGACGTTGTAGTTGGGAAACACGCGATCCGAACCGATGTGGGACAGCGTGACCACACTGCCACCGCCGCGTTTCTCCAGCAACGGCAGGCACGCGCCGGTGAGGGCCACGAGCGAGTAGGCGCTGATATCGAGCGCCATCCGAAAGCCTTCACGCGACGTCTGGACAAAGCGATTGGACAACTCCGCGGCGGGTGCAAATGCGGCACCGTGGAGGATGAAGTCGAGCCCGCCGAACTCGGCGTCGAGCGCCGTCGCGAGCGCCGCGATCTGCGCGTCGCTCGTCACGTCGCACGGCAGCACCACGGCATGGTCGAGCGTAGCCGCCAGCTCGCGCACATTCTCTTCCAGTCGTGCAGTCGGATACGTGAGCGCGATGCGCGCGCCAGACTTCGCGGCCGCCTGCGCAATGGCCCACGAGATCGAACGCTTGTTCGCGACGCCGAGCACGAGGCCGAGTTTGCCTGACAGATCGGACATGTGAAGACTCTCAGAGATACAAGGGGCTGATGGCTGCACCCCGACCCGGGATGTACGTCACTCGGCGGTGGCCAGGGCAGACGCCACACGCTCGAGATCGGAGCATGGCTGACGTGCATGATCGAGCGCGAGGTGAGTGACGCGTGGTCGCGCTCGCACGTGCGCTACTTGGTGCGATTGTGTCCGCCTCCCGGCCTGTTGTTGCCGGGTCGAGAGCCGCCAGAGCCGCCAGAGCCGCCTGGACGCCCAGCATGCCGCTGGCCGCCACGCGTGTTGCCGTTCCCGTTGCTATTACTGTTTCCGTTGCCACCCTGACGGTTGCTTCCCTGGAAGGGCGCAGCACCGCCTCGATGGGGGCGGGCGGCACCGAACCGCTTGGCCCTTGCGGGCGTGGGCTGCCGGATCGTGAAGTCGGGCGCCTGACGCGTGGTCGACACCTGGCCTTCGTGACGTGGCAACTGCGCGCGAATCAGTCGGCGATGAAGCGGTCCTTCTTCCACGGGTTCGTCGTCATCGCCCGGTGGCGCTGCTTCTGACGCCTGAAACAGCGCGTCGAAGTCGGCAACTCCGGCTGCCGCGTGCGGACGCGACTCGGGAACTGGCACTGACACCTGCGGTTCCGGTTCAGCCTGCGCGTCGTCAGCGGGCTGAGATGGGACGACTTTCTTCGGCGCGACGCCGGCGAGGACTTGTGAGTACAGGGTGGACTCTTCTGCTTTCTTGCGTTGGCGAGGAATCGCCGCGTGTTTGTATTCGTGATCGGCGTCGCACGTCGTGCAACGCGTCTGTTTGACCGCGTCGCCGATCATCGCAACCACGACGTGATTGGTCAGTCGGCGCTCGCGTGGACAGTAATCGTCCAGAATGTCACCGAGCCGAGGCTGGCGCTGCTGCATCAACGAAAACTCCCGACGGACGTCTCTTTCAGGCGGGGAAAGTGCGAAAGGCTTGCAAATATTAACAGAGCTGGAATTCCCGGAGCAACACTGTTCGGTGTCGGGTCAATCGGACAGACCACATCGCCGCGTGTTCCGTAAACGTACATCGGGTATGAGTGCCGTCAGTGCTGGCTCGAGCAATTGCGGTCGCGCATCACCGCGGCAGGCCGGCTGTCGCCTGGGCGAACCACGTTTCCGACTCCGAGATCGCCGCTGCCACGGCAGAAGGCGATGTCGACTGTGGCGTGCGTTTGGCGGCAACCGAGGCGGCGGGCGTCACCCGGTCGATGACATCCGCCTCGAACCGGTCGCTCGCCGCTTGCCACTCGGCAACGCTCAACGACCCGAACTCCCGACCTTCGACGATGAGCCGCCGCACGAGCGCACCAACGATCTCGTGAGCGCTTCTGAAGGGAACACCCTTGCCCACGAGATAGTCGGCCACATCAGTCGCCAGCAGCAGGCCTGAGGCCGCGGCTGCGGCGCGATCGCGATTCAGCGTGAGACCGTCGATGACCGATTTCACGACGGCCGCGCATCCAGCCAGCGTGTCCTCGGCGTCGAACACCGCGTGCTTGTCCTCTTGCAGATCCTTGTTGTAGCCGCTGGGGATGCCTTTCATGGTGGTCATGAGGGCCACCAGATCGCCAATGGCGCGTCCGGTCTTGCCTCGGACCAGTTCGAGCGGATCCGGATTCTTCTTCTGCGGCATCATGCTGCTGCCGGTGCTGAGCGCATCGGAGAACTCGAAGAAGCGATGATCGTCGCCGCAAAAGATGATGAGATCCTCCGCCAGGCGGCTCAGATGCACCATTGTCATGGCGGACGCATACAAGAACGTGGCGGCGAAGTCGCGATCTGACGACGCGTCGATGCTGTTGGCGACGATGCGATCGAAACCGAGGTCGCGGGCAATGGCTTCGACGTCCACCGCATAGCTCGTGCCGGCAATGGCGCCTGAGCCCAGTGTCAGCGCACTCGCCTCCTGGCGCGCCGTCGACAGTCGCTCGTAGTCGCGACGAAGCGGTGCCGCATGCGCGAGCAGGAAATGCGCGACCAGGACTGGCTGCGCCGGACGGAAATGCGTGTAGGACGGCATCAGCGCGTCGCCGGCATCTCTCGCCTGACGGGTCAAGGCACCAATAACCTCGGCCAGCGCGTGCTGCAACACAGGGATACGGCGTCGCAGATAGAGGCGCAAGTCGAGCGACACCTGTTCGTTCCGCGATCGTCCGGTGTGCAGGCGTTTCCCAGTGTCGCCCAGCTTCGCTACGAGCTGTCGCTCGACAAAGCTGTGCACATCCTCATCGTCTCCGCTGACGAATGCCGGGTCGGTTCGTCCATGCTCGAGAATTTCCGCAAGTGCCGACTCGACAGCCGCTGCCTCGGCGCTCGCGAGCACGCCGGCACGCGCAAGGCCACGTGCCCACGCGAGGCTTCCCGTGACATCGTCTTCGAAGAGTCGACGGTCGAAACTGAACGAGGAGCCCCACTCGAAGGCAGCCGCATCCGGCGCCTGGTCAAAACGACCCGACCACAACGTTGTCATCTTGTACTTCGCTCAGGAAGCAGCCGGCACGGCCCTCTCAAGGGCGGGCGACTGCGTAAGTTCGATTGCCACGGTCGATGCCGTGCCTTTCAAGAGCCGCAGACCAACGCGTCCGTTAACCGGCGTCTGCGCTTCAGCAATATAGCCGCCAAGTGCGTCTCGGAGGGGCGAGAACCATTGTGCGTGTTCGAGCATCTCAATGTAGGCGGCAGTTACCGACAAAGAGAACTGTTCGACATCTGGCGCGACCGCTGCGTGGGTCAGCTCACGATGGGCGGCGTGCAGCAACACCGCGGCTGGCGCATCGCAGACTCGAGCCTCGCTCTTGACGTAGCCAACGCCGTGAGTGGACGCGAGCGTCCCCAGGCTCCCGATTAACTCCACGAGCGGCAGAGGGACACCATTCAGCTCGATCGGCACACCCTCCGAGAACGAGATCTCGACTGTCGCCGGTTCTGTGGGGCATCCATCTGTCGCTCGTCGCACGATGGGCGACTCGTCGTTCCCGCTGAAGCGAAACGTGCGGCCCCACAGGTTGGACTCCGCCCGCACCATGTCGCCTGGCACCCGCCTCACGCCGTGGCTGCGAGCGAACGCCTCCAGTTCGGCTCCGCGCAGCGTCCACTCTCGTGCGGGCGCCACGACCTGCAGGTCGGGCGCGATCACTCCGAGCAACGTGTCGAGGCGCGACGCCCTGGCGCCCGCCTCTCCCGTGTGGGCCACATGCTGTGTCCGCTCGATGCGCGCAATTTCCACGAGCTTCCGGGCAATGAGGGGACGACTCAGCTCCAGAGCGAACGGTACGCCGCCGTCTCGGAGGGCGTCGGCGCGCAGGGCCGGCGCCACGAAATCCTGCGCGAACTCGTCGCGCGCATCGAGCACATGTGCGCGCTGTGCTCCGAGCGCAAGCGCGCGGTCACGGATTGACTCGAGTTCGCGTCCCTGTCCAAGGTCGATCGTCACGGCGACGATGTCGGCCTGATAACGCTCGCGCAGCCACGCGATTGCAGCGGAGCCCTCGAGGCTGCCCGAATAGGCAAGCACGATGCGCATCAGTTGCCCGCGAATGCCTCGAGGCGCTTGACCAGCGTTGCCGCACGCCGGCCGTCTTTCGCGACAACCAGAATCGTGTCGTCACCGCCGATCGTACCCACCGCCTCTGGCAGACGCGCACCGTCGATGGCGAGCGCCAGCGCCTGCGCCTGCCCCGCGCCAGTTCGGACAATGACCAACTGCTGCACACGGTCGACGCGCCGCACGAACTCCGCAGCGGCGTGAGCCAAGGCACTGAGTGCCGTCTCGGGACTTGTGGTCGTGACGCCGGGACGCTGATAGGCGCCGTCGCCGGCGCGTTTCACGAGACCCAGATCCTTGATGTCGCGCGAGATCGTCGCCTGCGTGGCTTCGAACCCGACGCGCGCGAGGCGGCGTCGAAGCTGCTCCTGGCTGCTGAGCGGTTCGCTGTCGATGAATTCGAGGATCGCTCCCTGTCGGCGGGATTTCATGTTGTGAAGCGCGTGCGTTCGGAGCACCGCGGCGGAGCCAGCATACACGATTCGTGCATAGTTTCGAGAAATTTATGCATCGATTTTCATTGATCCAATCGCATGTTGGCTGTATACATATTCTTTCCGATGCATACGATATCCGAGGCAGAGGCCAGCGCCCGAACGACGCCGACGACCGACCGCGTTCGTGTGGCCGTCGCCGGTGCAACCGGCTATACCGGACAGGAACTGCTTCGACTGCTGGCGCGCCATCCGCATGTCTCGATCGTGGCGGCGACTTCGTCTGGCGCGACGGCTGCCCGCGCGCTGCCGGCACTCGCACGGATCTGGACCGGCACCGTCACTCCGCTCGATCCCGAACGGCTTGCCGCCGAGGCCGACCTGGTGTTTCTCGCGCTGCCGGACACGGCCGCTGCGGAACTGGCGCCAAAGCTCGCCGCGGCGGGCGTCAAGGTCATCGATCTCTCGGGCGCGTTTCGACTGAAGGATGCGGCCCTCCGTGCGAAGTGGTATCCGGAGACGCACGCGCTTCCGGAGCGGCTGGCCTACGGTCTCACGGAACACGCACGAGCGGAGGTGCGACAGGCGCAGGTGGTCGCGAATCCTGGTTGCTACCCCACAGCCGCATTGCTGGCGTTGAAGCCACTGCTGGACGCCGGCCGACTGCTGCCGGACGCCGACATCATCGTCGACGCGAAATCCGGCGTGTCCGGTGCCGGCAAGACGCCCACCGAGCGGACACATTTCTCGGAGGTGTACGCGAGCCTGTCGACCTACGGCGTGCTCAACCACCGCCATGGTGCGGAAATCGATCAAGGCGTCGGTGGGCCCGTCACCTTCACACCGCACCTGCTGCCGATCGATCGGGGCATTCTGGAAACGATCTATGTGCGCGTGGCGCCTGGCACGACGGACGAGTCGATTGCGGACGTGTACGAGGCTGCGTACCGCGATGCCACGTTCGTTCGAGTGGTCGGCTCCGCGCTGCCCGAGATCAAGCACGTCACGCACACGAACTTCTGCGACATCGGTTGGCGAATGGATCCCTCTGGGCGAATCGTCATCGTGTCGGTCATCGACAACCTCTTGAAGGGCGCGTCTGGGCAGGCGGTTCAGAACATGAACGTCATGATTGGCGCGCCTGAAACGGTCGGACTCCTGTGAGTGCGCCTGTCGTTGTGAAGTTCGGCGGCGAACTGCTCGAAGACGCGACCCGGTTGCGCGCCGTTGTCGGCGCTGTCGCGGCAATCGCCGCACGCCATGTCCCGCTGGTCATCGTGCACGGTGGCGGCAAGGAAATCGACGCCGCACTGAAGGCCGCAGGCATCGAGAAGCGACAAGTCGATGGTCTGCGGATCACCGACGAACCCACGCTGGACGTGGTCGTGAGCGTCCTGGCAGGTGCCGTCAACACCCGGTTCGTGGCCGCACTGGTCACCGCCGGCGTCAGAGCCGTCGGCCTGACAGGCGCGGACGGGGCATGCGGACGCAGTGACGCGGCACCACCACATCACGCCGTGGATGGCCGCGTGGTCGACCTCGGCAGGGTTGGCATTCCAGCACGGTCCGCCGACGTCTCGGTGGTTTCCACTTTGACCCAG
>JBEBGB010000878.1:0-2195 GCA_040081675.1 Vicinamibacterales bacterium | reverse complement strand
ACGTAGTCGTTCAGATTGCCAACGGCGGCCATGCTCGAACGCTTGTCGATGGCAGCTTCCACTTCGGGTGGCACGGACACGTTCTCGACGATGAAGCTGGGCATCTCGATGCCGTACTTCGCCGAGATGATCGGATTGATGATGGGCAGCAGCGCTTCGCCAAGCTCGCTGTAGCGCGTCGCCACGTCGAGCACCGGCACCTTGCTGTCGGCCAATGCTTCACTGAACACGCTCACCAGACGCGAGCGCATCGTGTCGGCGAACTCGTCGAGCCTGAAGTGATTGTCGGTGCCGGCCACTTCCTTGAGGAACTTCTTCGTGTCGATAATTCTGAAGTCGAACGTGCCGAACGCGCGCAGGCGGACGATGCCGAAATCCGTATCGCGCATCATCACGGGGTTGGACGTCCCCCATTTGTTCCCGGTGAACAGGCGCGTGACGACGTAGTAGACGTCGGCCTTGAAGGGCGACTCGAAGCCGTACTTCCAGCCCTTGAGGCGCGACAGCACCGGGATGTTGTCGGTGGTGAGGCTGTACTTGCCGGGAGCGAAGGTGTCCCCGAATTCGCCGATGTAGACGAACTGGACCGTCTGCGATTCGCGCACGATCAGTTGCGCGCCGCGTTTGATTTCCTTGTCCTCGTCGGGGAATCGGAACGACAAGGTGTCGCGAGAGTCGTCAGTCCACTCGATGATTTCGATGAACTGGCTGCGGATGAAATCGGTCAGGCCCATGCAAACCTCTCGTTGAAGAGACGTGTATTCTGCCACACACGTTCAGTTCACAGGGCAGGCAAGGCTGGCTGGCAGGGCCGGCAGGGCAGGCGGGCCTGCAAACAGGAGCACCGCGAGGCCCGAAGGGTCGGGACACTGCGAGCGGAATCCCGGAAGGCTTGTAGCGCGACGCTGAAGTCGACTGTCACCGTGAGCGCCAGCTTCACGTCCAAAGCCCGGCGCCCACGGCCCACCAGAAGTACCGGGCCCTCCAGGACCTTCTGAACGACCTGCCTGCCCTGCCCGGCCGGCCTGCCGTGCCCGCCCTGTCGGCTACCAAATCCGCACCCGTTCGCTCGGTGCCAGGTAGAGCGCGGCACTCGGCGGCACCGCGAACGCCGCGTACCACGCGTCGAGATTGCGGACGGTGAGTGTGCGCAGCGGCGAAGGCGAGTGTCCGTCGCCGATGACGATCCGTCTGAGAAGTGGCTCGCGATACTTGTCGCGCCAATTCTGCGCGTAGCTGATGAAGAACTGCTGATCGCTGTTCAATCCCCCTTGATCGGCTGCAGGCGCGCTGTGCAGCGAGAGGCGGTAGGCGTCGTACGCGGCGGCGAGTCCAGCCAGGTCGGCCAGGTTCTCGCCGAGCGTCTGCCTGCCGTTCACGGCGAGATCGGGCAGCGGCTTGTACGCGCTGTACTGTGCGATGAGCTTTTCCGACGCTGCCGTGAAATGGGCCAGGTCGTCCTTCGTCCACCAATTCGTCATGCGGCCAGACGCGTCGAACTCGCTGCCGGAGTTATCGAAGGCGTGGCTGATCTCGTGACCGATGACCGAGCCAATGGCCCCGTAGTTGTGCGCGACGGACGCCTGTGGATCGAAGTTGGGCGGCTGCAGAATGGCGGCAGGGAAGTTGAGCGCGTTCTGAATGGGCAGATTCACGGCGTTGACGGTTTGCGGTGTCATCCACCACTCGCGCCTGTCGACCGGCCGCGTGAGCTTGGCCACCTGGTGACGGTACTCATGCTCCTCTGCCCGCATCGCATTCCCCACCGCATCGTCTCGCGTGATGGTGAGTTTCGAGTACTCACGCCAGGTGTCGGGATACCCGACGCCGACGACGAGCGCGTTGAGTTTCTGTGTTGCGGCAGTCTTGGTGGCAGCGGACATCCAGTCGAGTGCGGCGATTCGTGTCGCGAAGGCTGCCTTGATGTCGGAGACCATCTGCTCGACGGCTCGTTTGGACTCCGGCGGAAAGTGCCGCTGTACATAGAGACGCCCGACGCCGTCGCCGAGCGCTCCGTTCACGGCCCCGACGCCGCGTTTCCAGCGTTCGGCTTGTTGCGGTGTTCCAGACAGCGTCGTGCCATAGAAGCTGAATTGCTCCTCGGCGAACGCCTTCGGCAGTAGTCCTGCCCAGTGGTTCAGCACCACGTAGCGCAGATACAGCTTCCAGTCGTCGAGTGATTCGGAGGCGACGAG
>JBEBGB010000877.1:0-2195 GCA_040081675.1 Vicinamibacterales bacterium | reverse complement strand
AGGGCGCGGACGACGTAGGTGCCCGGCTGTGTGAACGCGGCACGCGCCTGCCAGCGGTTGCCTTCGGGAACTGGCGGGGTCTTGAAGCCCGCAGACCACGGCGAGCGGCCACCGTCGCGCGTGTTCTCCCAGACCTCGGCCTGCGGCGGATCGAAGGTCACCGCGACGCCGGGGCCTCGATAGACGAAAAACGAGAGACGCAGACCCGTTGCCGACTGCGGCAGCATGTAACTGCCGCCGAGAAGCGACGGCATGTCGCGCTTGTTCGGCTTCCCATCGTCGGTCGCGACGGCGGCGAGCACCACGGCCTCGCCGACCCTGGCCGTTCGGCTCGCGCTTCCTTCCAGCTTCAGCGTGGGTGCCTTGTTCCCGACCATGTCGGGCGTTGTGCTGAGGCCGCCGCCCGTGCCGATGTTCGACATGATCGACGTGTCATCCAGCACGTAGTCCGGTCTCAACGATCCGTAGGTCTTGTCGGTGCGCCCCTTGCTCGTCAACGTCCAGACGATTTCCTTTGTGCCGAAGTCCTTCGGCACGTGCACCTGGAACGCGAAGCGGTTCCGGCGCGGGAAGAAGTTGGTCGGCTGTCCGACATCGGGACCAACAGGCTGCATGTTGTTGTCCGGGCCGACTGGAATCGACACCTGATCGTTCCAGTCATGGTTCATGTACCCGAACAGCAAGTCGTACGAGCCATCCGGTTTCGGCACCCAGCCTTCGTAGACCGGCGTGATGTTGTTCACGGACGGCTGAACCTGCGCGCCGGGCGATGCGATTTCCAGCCCCGCGAGCGCGGCAGTGGCCAGAATGCTCGCGCGCAGTCTCGACGACACACAGCTCATTGCTGCTGTCCCGTCGAGGGGCGTCCGCGCGTCGGAATCGTCTCGAAGGAACACAAGGGGCACCCGGGCGCGTCCTGGCCCGGCTCGAGTTTGAGCTGCGCACGCCGTGCCGTCACCTCCGCCTGGAACTGCTCGTCTGTCAGCGGCACGCCCTGCATGATCAGAATGTTCATGTTGTCGATCGAGCGATGTCCCAGCCCGGACCAGTTGCGCGGGTCGGACACGTTGCGGTTCCCTGGCGTGTTGTCGTAGTAGCCGGTGACGCGGAGAATCGTGCCGCGCGGGAGCAACGGCGCCGAATCGTCCTCGTACTGATACGCACGCACCCAGCTGTGGTCGTAGCCGGAGCAGCTCAGTGTCTCCATGCGGGCGCCGTAGATGGCATCGAAACACATGCGGACGGCCGCCGCGTGCATATGCGGTTCGAACACCGTCACCTTGGTTGGCTGCGTCAAGGTCATGAAGGCTTCGACCTTCTGCCCGGCTTCCATCGGGCGGATGTCGATGTCACCCGTGCCAATCGGCATGAGCCGCTCGGTGAACTTCGGCTTGTACCCCTTCGGATGGAACTTGAACGCGATCTCCAGGTGACCGGTCGTGTCCTTGCCGTTCGCGTGCATGTGCACGTTGCCGAAACCCACGCGCGCGCCGGCTGGCAGGAGCTTTCCCGACTCTGGATTGAACACGTCTGCGTTGCGCCCCACTTCGTGGACAGGCCAGCCACCGCCGATGGCCGCTGCCGCGGGGAGGCTGGGGGACTCGACGCCCATGATGGCGTGATGAAAGATGAACAGCCCGCCGACGGTGTTCGACGCGCCGGCTTTGCCCGTGTGATCGTTGACCTCTTTGATCTCCACCGCCGACACATACCGGTCTTCGGTCAGACCGGTGTCCCCGAAGCCCGCGGGTCCCCACCAATCCGGTTGCACGGCCTTGACGCTGACGGCTGGCGTCTTGACGATCAGATCGGGCGTGCCGATGGTCCACTCGTCACCCGACGAGAAGTTCAGCGCCGGTGGCATGTCTGCTGAATTTCCTCTCGGCGCGCCGTTGTCCACCCACGACGCGATCTTCGCGATCTCCTCGTCGCTCAGCGAGATGTCGTTCTTGTAGCCCTGGATGCCGATGTTCTTTTCGATGTACCACGGTGGCATCGTGCCCTGTCGCGACCGGACGGACGTACGCCGCTTGATCGCCGCCGCATAGGGCCGCGCGTCCTCGTAGGTCAAGAGCGACATCGGCGCCACCGAACCCGGCCGGTGGCAATTCTGGCAGCTGCGCTGCAGTATCGGCGCGATGTCCCTGGTGAAGGTCGCCTGCGACGCGGCACCCGACTGTCCGGCGAGATCGACC
>JBEBGB010000876.1:0-2196 GCA_040081675.1 Vicinamibacterales bacterium | reverse complement strand
ACACGAGACGCCCGGTGTGGAGCTGTACGCGAAGGCGGAGTGGCACAACCCGGGCGGTTCGGTGAAGGACCGCGCCGCAGCGCGCATGATTCTCGAGGGCGAGAAGTCGGGCCGGCTGCGGCCGGGCCTGACGATCGTGGACGCAACATCCGGCAACACCGGTATCGCCTACGCCATGATTGGCGCAGCCACGGGCTACAAGGTGAAGCTCTTTCTCCCGGAGAACGCGAGCCCGGAGCGGAAGCTCATTCTGCGAGCGTTTGGCGCCGAGCTCGTGCTGACCAGCCCCCTCGAAGGCACTGACGGTTCCATTCGTGCGGTGCGGGCACTGGTCGCTCAGCACCCCGACGAGTATTTTTACCCGGACCAGTACAGCAACGAGTGGAACTGGCGCGCCCATCTGGAGACGACTGGACCCGAGATCATCGAGCAGACAGGCGGCCGTGTCACACACTTCGTCGCGGGCCTGGGGACGAGTGGCACCTTCATGGGCACCAGTCGCGCGCTCCGGCAGTTCAATCCCAACATCAAGGTCATGTCGTTCCAGCCAGACTCGCCGTTTCACGGCCTCGAAGGCCTGAAGCATATGGAAACGGCGATGGTGCCGTCGATCTACGACTCGGCACTTGCGGACGCCGACCTTCGCGTCGGCACCGAAGATGCGCACCGCTGCGTGCGACGCCTGGCGCGAGAGGCGGGGCTCATGGTCGGCATCTCCGCGGGTGCGGCCCTCTCGGCCACGTTGCAGGTCGCGCGGACGCTCGAACGCGGCGTCGTTGTCACCGTGTTCCCCGACGGCGCCGAGAAGTACCTGACCGAAAATTTCTGGACAGCCGAGTGACCACGACACCGCGCATGTGTGTGCTCGACGCTGGCGTAGCGACGGCCATCCGGCGTCATGGCGAGGAGGCCTTTCCGCACGAGTGTTGCGGTGCGCTCGTCGGCACTGACGACCGCGTGGTCGCCGCCGTTCCGCTCCCGAATACGACCGAGGAAGGGCCGCGTCGCCGCTTCTTGGTGCGGCCAGCCGACTATCGCCTCGCCGAGCAAAAGGCGACTGAACTCGGTGGCGAGCTGCTTGGCTTCTACCACTCGCATCCAGATCACCCGGCCAGGCCGTCCCAATTCGACCTGGATCACGCGTGGCCGAACTTTGCGTATCCGATTGTGTCGGTCATGTCGGGCGTCTCGCGCGCCATGACCGTCTGGTTTCTCAGGGAAGACCGATCCCAATTCGATGAGGGCACGCTTGATGGCGACCAAGATTCTGATTCCGACACCGCTCCGGCCATACACCGATAAGAAGGAAGCCGTCGAAGCGAGCGGCGCGACCATTGGTGAACTGCTGACCGACCTGACGACCACCTATTCGGGTCTGAAGGCGCATCTCTACAACGACCAGGGCAAGCTGCGCAGCTTCGTCAACATCTACATCAACGACGAAGACATTCGCTATCTGCAGAAGGATCAGACTCCGGTGTCGTCGAGCGACACGGTCTCGATCATCCCCTCCGTCGCTGGCGGCGTCTAAGGTCGTGTATGTCGACACCGAATGACGCCCTTCCTCAGCTGAACAACGAAGAAATCAAGCGCTACAGCCGGCACCTCATCATGCCCGAGATGGGCATTGACGGGCAGCGCCGCCTGAAGGGCGGCAGCGTGCTGTGTGTGGGGGCGGGCGGCCTCGGCTCGCCCGCCGCGATGTATCTCGCCGCGGCTGGCGTCGGCCGCATCGGTGTCGTCGATTTCGACGTGGTCGACTACAGCAACTTGCAGCGGCAGATCATCCACGGCACCTCCGACGTCGGTCGGTCGAAGCTGGCGTCCGCAAAGGACCGGCTGGTCGACATCAACCCGCACATCCAGGTCGACACGTACGAGACCGCACTGTCCTCCGAGAACGCGCTCGAGCTGTTCGGACCCTACGACGTCATCCTGGACGGCACGGACAACTTCCCGACACGGTACCTGACAAACGACGCGTGCGTCCTCCTGGGCAAGCCGAATGCGTACGGATCGATCTTTCGTTTCGAAGGCCAGGCGTCGGTCTTCGCGGCGAAGGACGGCCCGTGCTATCGCTGCCTCTACCCGGAGCCGCCACCGCCGGGACTCGTTCCAAGCTGCGCCGAGGGCGGCGTGCTTGGAGTGCTCCCGGGCGTCATCGGCGTGATTCAGGCGACTGAAGCAATCAAGCTG
>JBEBGB010000195.1:0-8600 GCA_040081675.1 Vicinamibacterales bacterium | reverse complement strand
GACTTCGAACCGTCCACGTGGCGTCTGCGGCTGACAACCACACCTTCAGCACGCAG
The DNA here is from genome assembly GCA_040081675.1 of Vicinamibacterales bacterium. Taxonomy (GTDB): domain Bacteria; phylum Acidobacteriota; class Vicinamibacteria; order Vicinamibacterales; family CAVVIG01; genus CAVVIG01. The sequence goes on along the minus strand of JBEBGB010000195.1, from coordinate 8,544 downwards.
GGATCGGCACGATCTACGGTGACGCGGTCACGCTTGCCGTCGCCATCGAGGTCGCCTGACACCGACAGTTCAGCGGCTGCCACCACATGCCCGCAGAAGATCAGGCATGCGAATGCGAGCCACAAAACGGCGCGGACCCGAGGGACCATTCTGGTCGAGTATACATACGTGTCCGGGCACGACAGGTATGCTTCCGCCCGGACGCGTTTGCGCCAGTCGGGTCGTTCGCTCGAGAGCGCCGGCCGGCGTCGCGCCAGGGCCCGAATCGGCGCCACGGGGCGACGGATCGGGACGTTCAGGTACAAACAGCTGTACTGCTTGAGTTTGGCGTTGCTATAATCGGTCTGCCCTTGGGCGCATAACAGATGACACAGACATTCGAAGATCAACTCAAACGGACCCTCGACTCCATTAGCGAGCGTCTGCAGTCGAACCTTACCGACCACATGACGGCGGCCGTCGACCTGCTGACCGGTGTTGCGGCGTCAGACCGACAGGCGGCGGCGACCGAGGCGGCCGCATCGACCGAGAAGGAGGTCACCGCTCGTCTGACGGAGTCGTTCACGGCTCGTGAAGACGCGCTGAGGGAGGCCACTCGCGCCGAGTGGTTCAAGGCTGGCCTCGAGCAGGCGCAAACCGAGGCGTTGGCTGTTCAGGAAGCGCAGGAGGCCAAGGCCCGGACGGCACTCGATGCCGCAAACAGGGCCACAGAGGACGCGTCGATGCAGGCTCGCACTGCCCGAGCCGAGGTGTTGACCCTGCAGCAAGAGCGGGATCGCCTCGTGCGCGCTGCTCTCGAGGCCGCCGCTCAAACGCTGACTCAAATCCAGGTCGCTCGTGCGGAATCCGCGGCTGAATCGGACATAAGGCTGCAAGAGCTGCTCGACTCCCTGCGCTCGATCGATGCCGCGACGTCATTGACGCATACGCTGGACGCACTCGTCTCGGCTGCTCGGCCGCAATCCGATCGCGTGGCGCTCTTCCTCTTGCGTGGCGACACCCTGCGTGCCTGGAGCCACACGGGCTTCGAAGCCATGCACGAATTTGGCGCACAGACCGAGTTCGCGGTGGCGCACGCGGGAATGCTTGCCGATGCGGTGCGGAGCTGCACGGTCCAGTCCTGTGTCGGTGCGGATGGCCGGCGACCGGCGTTTGCCGGCGCGGCGGGACAGGCCGACGCCTTCGTCGCGGTTCCCCTCATGATGAACGGTCAAGCCATTGGTGTGCTGTGCGGCGAGCATCTGGCAGCGATCGATTCCGGCCGACGCCTCACGTCGGTCTACGAAGTGCTCACGCGTCACTCGGCATGCGTCCTCGAGTCACTCACTGCACTGCGTCTCGCCAACGTGAGTGCCCACGCGACCGTCGTCGCGCCGCAGCACTGAGTGCACGCATGAGTGTGGGCGGGCCATGAGGAGACCGTTACTCGCCCTCATCGGCCTGGCGTTGCTGGTGCCGGGCGGCGCGGCGCCCCATGCGCAACGAGGCCGCCCATCGGACGCGCCTGGCGCCATGCCATCGGGCCTGGCCATTCTGGCACCCACGGTCCATCCGCAAATTCCTCGAGACCTGTCGCTGCTCTGGCTCGCGCCCGATCGCGGAATCGTGGCGGCCCGCACGGCTGCCGCCGCGTCCGTAAGCAGTGCGGCGAAACTTACGGCGGACGGCGAGTTCACCAAGGCTCTCACCCTCGTGTCGCAATCGAGCGTTCGCGACGGTGTGCTTGCGCCCTATGCCGCCTACGTCGCGGGCATTGCGCAGTTGCGGTTGCAGCGTGCCTCCGACGCACTCGCGTCGTTCCGCATGCTGCAGGCTCAGAAACCAGTCGGCTATCTCTCGGAAGCCGCGCAACTTGGTGAGGCCGAAGCCCAGGAAGAGTTAGACGCACCGGCTGCGGCCGTGGCGGTCTACCAACGTCTGCTCAAGGGACGGGTCACCAATGTCGAAGACGTCTACGTGCGGCTTGGGCGCGCCGCGGAAGCGGCAGGCGACCCGACCACCGCCGCCGATGCCTACGCGCATGTGTTCTACGAGTTTCCACTCGGCGAGAACGCCGCCGAGGCCGGCAGAGCGCTCCAGAGACTCGATGCCCTTCAGCCGTTGACGCCTGACTCAGGACGTTATCAGGCAGAACTGGGGAGGGCCGAGCGCCTATACACAGCAAAACGCTACGGAGACGCGCGCTCGGCATTCGAGCCGCTGCGAGCCGTGGCATCTGGCGACGCCGCCGATCTGGTGCAGCTGCGCCTCGCGGAGATCGACTACTACACCAAGCGTGTGCGACCCGCCAAGGACGCGCTCCAGCAACTGGCGGGGCGCGCACCCGGCAAAGGTGAGGCGCTCTACCACGCCGGTCTGGCAGCGCGCGACCTGGGCGACACAACGACGTTCCTGCGATCCCTGCAGCAGGTGGACACAGATTTCGCGGAGTCGTCCTGGGCCGCCGCCTCGCTCGATGCGCTCGCGTCCTACTACGTCAAAGCCGACGACGACGACCATGCGGACCTGCTGTTCAGGGCATTACTCGAGCGCTTTCCACGGAGCCCGCACTCAGAGCGCGCAGGGTGGAAGGTGGGCTGGATGGCCTATCGGAATGGTCGGTTCGATGACGCCTCGCGTGTCTTCGAGCAGGCCGCGGCCAACTTCGCACGCTCGGACTACAGGCCCGCCTGGCTGTATTGGGCGGGGCGAGCACACGAGCGCGCTGGACGCGCAGCTTTGGCGCAGGAACGATTTGCGCTGGACGCCACCGATTACGCTCAGACCTACTACGGTCGCCTGGCGCTGAAGCGAATGGACGCCGCCGCGGTGGCGCGCCTCACGTCACCGCGCGTCGCTGCCGACACGCCGCTCCCCAGCATGTCGATGCCGCCTAACGGCGCGACCATTCGTGCGCTGCTTGCGGCGGACATGCTGGACGCCGCGATGAATGAGCTGCGCTACGCCCAGGTGGTGTGGGGCGACACGCCGGCTATTCAGGCCACGTTGGCCTGGACCATTCAGCAGCAGGCCACTGCTGAAGGCGGCATGCGCCGCCTGTCGTTGATGCGAGCGGGCATGAACACGATGCGGCGCGCCTATCCGCAATTCATGACCATTGGCGGCGACGGCCTGCCGCGAGAAGTGCTCTCGGTCATCTTTCCCCTCGCGTACTGGGACTTGATTCGGAAACACGCTGACGCAAACGGCCTCGACCCCTACTTCGTGGCCGCGCTGGTTGCGCAGGAGAGCACGTTCGTCGCAGACGTGCGGTCATCTGCAAAAGCCACCGGTCTGATGCAATTGATGGGTCCGACGGCACGTATGTACGCGCGCAAGTTGAAGCTGCCGTACTCCTCGCGCCTGCTGGTCGATCCGGAAGCCAACATTCGAATGGGCACCGCGTACTTCGCAGACAAGATGCGCGAGTTCGGCAACGCCTACCTCGCGCTGGCGAGCTACAACGCCGGTGAACGTGCGGTGCGCCGCTGGCAGAACGAACGGCCCGGACTCGAGGCCGAAGAATTCATCGACGACATTCCGTATCCAGAGACCCAGGGTTACGTGAAGAAGATCCTCGGCACGGCGGACGATTATCGACGGGTCTACGCGAACCTTCCCGGCACTTCGCCCGTCGACACGATTGCGCGTTCAGCGCCGGCAGCCGTTCCCACAACGGTGGTGAAACCGCCGACCGCGAGCGCGCCAAAACCCACGCCGGCCCGCAAGCCGGTACCGCGGAAGCCGACCGCCGCGCGGAAGCCCACCGCGCACTGACGCGGACGGCACGCGGCACAACCCGCCATGTCCAAACTGATCGGATCGAAGAAGGCCACGCAGTTCACCGAGTCGGTCATTCGAGAAATGACACGGCTCAATCATCTGCACGGCGGCGTGAATCTGTCGCAGGGGTTCCCCGACTTTGCCGCTCCGGCCGCGGTGAAAGAGGCTGCCTGCGCCGCCATCATGGCGGACGTCAACCAGTACGCCGTGACGTGGGGCACACGCTCGCTTCGCGAAGCCGTCGCACGGCAGTTCACAACGCGGTACGGCGTGCCGGTGGTTGCCGACGAGCAGGTGACAGTCTGCTGCGGAGCGACCGAGGCCATGATGGCCACGATGATGGCCATCATCGATCCGGGCGACGAGGTCGTCATCTTCGAGCCGTTCTACGAGAACTACGGTCCTGATGCGATCCTCTCTGGCGCCACACCCAGATATGTCGCGCTTCGAGAACCCGATTGGAACTTCGACCCGCAGGAACTGGCGGCGGCATTCAGTAATCGGACCCGGGCGATCATTCTCAACACGCCGAACAATCCGACCGGGAAGGTTTTCAACAGGGACGAACTCGGTGTCATCGCCGACCTGTGCCGGAAATGGGACGTCGTCGCGATCTCCGACGAGATCTACGAGCACATCGTCTACGACGGCGTGCGGCATGTGCCGATCGCGAGCCTGGAGGGAATGGCCGAGCGTACCGTCACCATCAACAGCCTGTCGAAGACCTACAGCGTGACGGGATGGCGCGTCGGATGGGCGATAGCGCCGGCGTCGCTGACGGGAGCGATTCGGAAGGTGCACGACTTCCTCACCGTTGGCGCAGCCGCGCCCCTGCAGGAAGCGGGCGTCACGGCGCTTGGCTTGGAGGAGTCGTACTACACGGAGTTGGCAAGCGGCTACCAGCGGCGGCGCGACATGCTGCTCGAGATTCTCGAGCGACATCACTTCACCTGCTACGTTCCCGACGGCGCGTACTACATCATGACGGACATCGCCGGCTTCGGCTACCCGGACGATGTCGCGTTCGCGCACTATCTGGTGAAAGAGGTGGGTGTTGCGGCCGTGCCTGGCAGCAGCTTCTACAGCCACGCAGAACTCGGTCGGACGAAGCTGCGCTTCTGCTTCTGCAAGCGGGACGAAACGCTCCTCGAAGCAGACCGACGGTTGGCGTCGCTGCGGCCTGCGCGAACACTAACTTAGCGACAGGTCACGAGCTGTCGACTTCGAGAATGGCCCGCGAGCGGGACCGCCCGTTCCGCGCGACAGGCCGGGTCAGAAGCGGGCGACAGCGTTGACGTAGAGGCCCTTCACGACGAACGATCCGGTGTCGGTCGGCACGGCATCCTTGACCAGGCGGTAACCCAGATTCAGGTCACGAAACCCACCCTGGACACCGAAGTTGTTGGTGAAGTTCAGCGTGCCGTAGATGTCGAGTTCCCCGTAGTGACCGCTGACCGTCTGGGTCTTGCCGGGCACCTTGATGTCGGTGAGGCGGAATCCGGAGAACTCGCCCGTGATCGCAATGTTTGGAGCGATGTAGTACCGCCCAATGCCGCCGATGGTCGGCACCGGCGCCTTGGCGTGGATGAATTCGTTGTCGATAGGCGATTGCAGGGCGGCGAGAACGTTCGTGTACTTGGCGTCGAGGAGGAAGCCGACGAAGCCCCAGTTGCGCGCCACCACGTCGTACTCATACGTGAAGCGATGGGCCTTCCAATCGAGCTGCGAGTTCACCGGCACGCCGACCTTGTACCGTATGCCCTGGAAGATGATGTCCCGGGTGAGCGTCGCTTCCTGCTCATAGGTCAGGGAGGTGTACTGGTAGCGAAGCTTGTGCTTGCGTGCGAGGCGAAGCGTCAGCGCCAGAGGCTTGAACGTGTGGTCCGTGAGGCCGAGATCCTTCTTGAAGTCGATTTCGCTGCCAGGAATGCCGAGCGATTCGCTCGAAATGCTCATCTGGGTCGACGGCCTCCACAGACCCGCTGACCCCTCGATGCGAAACCGTTCGCCGGTGGGCGCGTCGCTCACCCCGCGCGGCGTGAACTGCGCGGCTGCGGGGAGCGCGGTAGTCGCCAGAGCGGCACAAAGCAGGAGCAGTCGAGCTGCCGTTTTCATCATCATGGTGCTGGAGGTCTCCGGATACTGAGCAGGCCGGGCTTGGTAGGCGTAGCCAGAATAGCACACGGCTTTTCACCCCTTCACGACCGGCTGACGAGCCCTGAAACCGGGCCGCGAGCCCCTGTGCTGGGGCTTTCTGTACTTCGGCACGACCGGGCGTATTCGATAGGGGCCAGCGAGGCGAACGCTGCGCGGCACAAGATCGAAGGTCCGAGGCGCAGCCTCGCTGGAGTTCTGCTAGAATCCGCCGCTAGTACGCCTGTATTTCATTGCAACGACACACTATGGCCCAACATAACGAGACACCTCTCGACACGCGCTGGCATGTGCTGCTCGGCGCCAGTTTGTTCAACATCGCAATCGGCTCCTACTACGCGTGGAGCGTCTTCGTGAGGCCGCTCCAGACCGAGTTTGGCTGGACCCGCCTGGAAACGACGTCTGTCGCATCGGTCAACATGGCGATGCTGGCCATCCTGTACAACGTCGCCGGCACGGTCATCGGCCGCTTCGGCGCGAGGCGCATTGCCATCTTCGGAGGGCTCTGCTTCAGCTCGGGCATGCTGCTGGCCAGCTTCACGCAGTCGCTGCTGGGTCTCTACCTGTCCGCCGGTTTGCTCGTCGGTATCGGGCTCGGCTTCGGCTATCTGCCACCACTCTACGTCGCCTTCAAGTGGTACCCGGAAGCGCGCGGTCTGGTGTCGGGTCTCGCCGTCGGCATCTTCGCGATGGGCGCGGGCATCGTCGGCCCGCTCGCCGGAGGGCTCCTCGGATGGAAGGGGCTGATTGCGTTGATGGGCTGGCGCCACACCTTCCAGGTGCTCGCGGCGGTCTACTTCACGTTCACCATGATCGGTGCCATCTGGCTGAACGATCCGCCGGCACACTTCGTAGCGCCAAAGCCTAAAGAAGGCGGGACGGCGCCCAAGGTGTCGAAGATCAACCTCACGACCGGGCAGATGTTGCGGCTGCCGTCGTTCTGGATCCTCTGGGTCGCCTACATGTTCGGGTGCTTCTCGGGCACGATGACCGTCAGCCAGATCAAGCCATTTGCCGACCTTGCGTTCCCGGCCGTTGCCGGTGTGGCCTCGGTGGTGGCTGCGCTTGCCATCCCCATGAACTCGGCCGGCAGCGCGGTTGGACGGTTCCTGTCCGGTTGGATGTCGGATCACCTCGGACGGTTGCTGACCGTGCGCGCCGTGCTGATCGCCGCATTCTTTGCTGCGCCGCTGATGTACGCGCTGCAGGGCTCGGCACTGTTCTTCTTCATCATGCTGTTTGTCGTGAACTACGCCTACGGCACGCAGCTGTCGGTCTACACGGCACTGGCGGGCGACTTCTACGGCCCGAAGCACTCGGCCGCGAATTACGGCATCCTGCTGCTGGCGTGGGGCACGGCTGGTATCTTCGGACCTCTCGTTGGCGGATGGGTGTTCGACACCTACAAGTCGTACCAGTACGCCTTCTACGCCGCGGCTGCGGCATCGGCGATTTCGTTGGCGCTCCTGTCGATCGCCAGGCCGCCGTCGCAAGAAGAACTCGACGCGCTCGCCGTTCCATCGCCTGAGAGCGGACCAGCTCCGTCAAGACAACGCGCGACCGCCAACGCCTGAGCGTCGCAGCGGAACAACCAGGCAGAGCCAGAGGATCGAAGGCCGCAGTGCCTTCAGTCGTCTGGCTCGTGCTGTGTCAGCTGACCTGACTTGCCTCGCACGTCTATACTCGATGGGTGTCCCCTTTCCGCCGCCTGCTGGGGTACGTTGCGCGATATCGCGGCGCGTTCATCCGCGGAATCGCCTGCTCGGTTGCAACGACGCTGGTCACGCTGGCCTCGCCGCTCGTCCTTCAGTACGCCATCGATGATCTGACGTCGGCTGTCACGCAAGGCAAGTTGCTGTTGTATGGCGGCTCCCTCCTCGGCATAGGGCTCGTCGGAGGCGTGTTCAGGTTCTGGACGCGGAGCATCCTCATCGGTGCATCCCGCGATCTGGAGTACGACATGCGCAACGACTTCTTTGCGCACCTCCAGGCGCTGCCGCTGGCCTATTACCAGTCGAATCGGACCGGCGACCTCATGTCGCGCGCAACGAACGATCTCAATGCCGTCCGCATGATGATCGGTCCGTCGATCATGTACTCGGCGAACACCGTGCTCACCTTCATTGCTGCGCTCGGGATGATGCTGGCCATCGACGTGCGGCTGACGCTGCTATCGCTCATTCCGCTGCCGTTCGTGTCGATCTCGGTGAACTACTTCGGCAACGCCATTCATCGCGGGTTCGAGCAGATTCAGGCGCAGCTGTCAGAAGTGAGTGCCGTTGCGCAGGAAGCACTGTCCGGAGTGCGCGTCGTTCGCGCCTACCGACAGGAAGACGCCGAGCGCGAGCGCTTCAAGCGGGCGAACCTCGAATACCTGCGCCGCAACCGGACCCTCATCGCAATCCAGGGTTTCTTTTTCCCGACGATGTCGTTCTTTCTCGGCCTGGGATCGATGCTGGTCCTTTGGCTCGGCAGCCGGGAGGTCATCACAGGTCGCATTACGCTCGGGCAGTTCGTCGCCTTCTTCGCCTATCTGACGATGCTGTCGTGGCCGATGATTGCGTTCGGCTGGGTGACGAACATGATTCAGCGCGGCATGGCCAGCTGGAAGCGGATGCTCGAGATTCT
>JBEBGB010000875.1:0-2200 GCA_040081675.1 Vicinamibacterales bacterium | reverse complement strand
CACCAGTGGAACAACCCCGTCGCCGAGGGTGTATCCGTTCGGCGTGTTTCGAAACCCCGGAAACACACCCATGTCGCCCCTGGCGAGCTGGAAGACGACGGCGAGCGCAAGAAACCAAGCAAAGAACGAGAAATCCAGCCCGGAATAATCTGCGACGGAATCATTCTTGGGCGCGTCCAGGGGTATTGCTCCAGCAGTTTCAGTCACGCGAATCTCTATAGAGATCTACCTTCGAAGCCACGACGCTTCTCGCCGTCTGGTGGAGGCTTCGGACGATACTGAGGTGAATCGCGTGGGCGCGCCGTCGACGACGTTGACACTGCTGATGCCGCCGGCCAGGACCAGGCCGGTGATGAGGCGGACCTTGTCGAGCGCGCTCGTGCGTGGCTCTACTTCCCGGTCTTCTTGTCGCTGTCTTTAGACCCGCCGCCGAATAGGCGCTTGATGCCCGACCCGACGCTCTTGACGCCGCCCACAACGGCGCGGCCGGCACCGGTAGGCGTCACGTTGGTCGACGTCGTTCCACCGCGGGCCAGCGACTGGCCCACAATCTGTCCCGTTTTCCCACCGATGGATGTCGCCACGCGACGTCCCATGTCCTGCGCCAAGCTCGCCGTGAGCGAGTCGAGCGTCGTTTCAACTTGCTCCCCGCCAATCACGCGCCGATCGCGATCGACAAGCGCCTTCATGGCCGGCGGCGCGTCGACGGTGGCCTGCTGGGTCAGACTCGTGAGCACGGTCGCGGCCGGTCGTTCAGCGGTGGCATCGAGCAGTTGTGTGTCGCACAGCTGGAATGGCCCAGTGTAGACCGTATCGGCCACGACTTGCCGCACGATCTCGACATCGCTGGGTTCGGTCACCACCAGAGGGTTCGGAGCAAATCGCACGGCGGTCATCTTGAAGGCGCCCTTGCACTCGGGCCTGGCACCGGTGCGAACGATTGTGGTCGTGCCTGCGATGATTCCGTTGATGGGGACAATCGTGCTCACAGGCACCATCCGACCGTAGGCAGCGGCAGCGATGTTTTCCAGGTAGACCGAGACTTCGTAGGGGTAGACCGCCTGCCCACCCGGTGTGAGCGACACCCGCCGAATGTTCTCGTCGGCTGGCAGAGTCGTGCCCTCGGGCAGGAAGAGAGCGGCGGAACCGGAAAGCTCGAACAGCCCGTCGGCGGACCGTCCGTTGAGTTTGAACCGCGTTGGACGCTCTCCGAACTGCCTTGGCGGCGCCATGTCGGTAATCGTGCCTCGCACTTCATCGACCTTGACCTGCGTCTGCGCGGTGCGAATCAGGCCGTCGGCGGAGCCTCCGGGCACGCTTTCGACGTAGGTCACACGGAAGTCTTCGAACCTCAACTCGTTGACCCGATAAACGCCGGAGATGGCGTCCTCGAATCGACCTGCCGGCACCGACGCCACGAAGTCGCTCCAATTCATGTGCCCGGTGAGCGAGCGCTCGAGGTGCAACTCGCCATGCCTGACGACGATCTCGTTGAACGGCTGGGTACCGCCGAAGACGTGGAAGGTCAACATGTCCGGGAGGCCACGCAGGATCGTCCAGGCGCTGCCGTGAAACTCGATCTCACCAGCCGTCAGCACCGGCCGGTCCATCGACGAACCGCTCATCCTGACGTTGCGAGCCGTGGCGCGCATCGCGAACGGTGCGAGCGACCATTCCTCGGCCTCGAATTCGAGACCGAAGCCGCCAACCATCCGCGGTAGACCGCTGTACACGGCATACCGAAGAGCGGAGTATTGTCCGATCGGAAATCCAACGAACAGGATCAGGAAGAGGAGACCCTTGAAGCCAAACTTGCGCCAGACAAGAAGAAATGCGCTGACGCCAGGGACTTCAAGGCCGCCTGCCTCGAGGAGCTCCTTGGCCCCGTCGAGTCGTTCGTGACTGGTCTTCTTGTTTAGCTCACCGGGGCGGTCCGAGAGGTGGAGGAGAGACATGGGGACAGGGTCCTTGTAGCGGTCCAAGTCGGGTGATGTCAAGTCCGTCTGGATCGATTGTCATCCAGTGCTGGCGTCGTAACAGCCAGGCAACGCGACGTATACCGACGGTCCCACCGGCTCACAGATACGCGGCCAGCTCCGAGAGATCCCGGATGACCGGCACCTCCGCGGTATCGGCGCGTAAGGGCGTTTCCGTGGATCGCTGCACCAGCACGCCACGCATCCCGGCCCGCCGGGCACCC
>JBEBGB010000874.1:0-2200 GCA_040081675.1 Vicinamibacterales bacterium | reverse complement strand
GGCGATGTGGTGGTCATTCCAGCCGGCACGGGGCACTGGTTCACCAAGATCGACGACCACATCAACTACCTGATGGTGCGCATCGATCCCGACAAGGTGACGCCGCTCAGAGACGAGGCGAAGTCGAAGGCGTATCTGTCGCAGCCAGCGCCTAGGTAGGCGAATTACCCGGCTTCGGGCTCTGGCCGGGCTCCGGGCTCTGGGCTCTGGGCTCTGGTCCAGACGCGCGAGGCAGCTAAACCAGACAAGCGCGCCACCGCAACAAAAGCGCTGACGACAAAAGCACTACCACGGAAGGCACGGAGGGAAAACACACTGAGGTCACGGTCTTCCAAACAACCGCGCGACCCTACGAAGCACGCCACCGCTGAGGGCGCATAGGACGCGGAGGACGACTGAAGCTCAAAAGCCTAGAGCCCGCAGCCCGAAGCCTAGAGCCTGTACCTGCATTGTGATTCCGTGTCCTCCGTTTGTTTTCCGTGCCCTCCGTGTTAGTGCATTTTTATGTGAGCGGCTTTGAGAAGACCGCTGACGTTTTCGTGCGGGTGTAGCCTTCGCGTAAGTAGAAGCGGTGCGCCGCTTCGCGCATGATCTGCGAGCGCACGACAACGCTGGCGAAGCCTGCCTCGCTCGCCCACTGCTCGGCGCGCGCCACGAGTTGTGCGCCGATGCCCGCGCTCCGAGCATGTGCCGCGACAACCAACCCGCCGATCTCCGCCCGCGGGTCCGATTGCATGTGATGCACCGCGGACACGTGGATCCAACCCACGACGTGGCCCGCCTGGCACGCCACGAACGCGCCGTGATCGACCGACGCCGTCAATTGCTCGATGCGTCGCCGCATGGTCGCCGCGTCGGCCGGATAGCCGAGTTCGCCGCTCAAGCGGGCTGCGGATTCGGCGTCGGCTGGCACAATCGCGCGAACCTCGACGGACAGCTCTGAAGGCATCGTCTGTTACGGCTGGCGCAACGCGACCAGCGAACCTGGCTGGTTCCGCCGCGCGCTTCCCGACTGTGCAACCCGCCCGATGCGGGTTCGAAAGACGCCCCGTTGTGTCACTTCGGATTCGAGACGATGCCGATCTTCTTCAGCACGTCCTTGTCGGCTGGCATGTCGTCACGGCCGACGGGGAAGCCGCTGATCTGAAGGAAATAGGCGATCACGCTCGCGTATTCCTCTGGCTTCAGGCTTCCACCAGCGCCTTCGGGCATCTGCGTCGAGATGAACGCGTACAGGTCGCCGAGGGTCTGTCCCTCCCACCGGGTGCTGAGCGCTGGCTCGGCAAACTCGCTGAGGGTGTGGCAGGCGGCGCAGGACTGCTTGAATCGCAACTCACCGCGTTCGCCCTGAGCCACCGAGTACACACGGTCGAGAATGGTGACCGGATCCTCTGCGGCGGGAGTGGCACCCGCAAGCACGATGAGGGTCAGGGTCAGGAGCGCCGAAGCCGCGTAAAAGAATCGACGATGTGTGTTGCGCATGAAAGTTGCCGCCGATTATATCTGCTGCGCTCGAACAGATTTGTCTGACGCGGGACCTGGCGGGCACATCTTTGTCAGATACCGAGTGATCAACTGGCAAGACGGCGGCAGCCAGATTTCTCGTGCCAGATCCACCCGTACACCCGCTGAGATCACTGGCGTTGTGCGTCGCTCGAAGGCGCTGGAGCCCTGCTAAACTGGCACCTTCATTCAGCCGCGCCGGGGGTGCTGCGCGTGCGCACACCGGCAATCATTGAGAGAGGACTGACCCATGCACATCGGACGTGTCCTGCCGCTTGTCGTCGCGCTGTCCACGATGGCCGCGCCGGCGGCATTCGCACAACGTGGCGGAGGTGCGGCCCCACCGGCGACTCCGTCTGTCCAACTGGCACCGGCCACGGAGAAGACGGAAGCGTTGAAGAAGGAAGTGGTGGCCGACGTGGAGTCGCGCCGCGTCTTCACCCAGCGCCTGGTCGATCAGCTCTTCAGCTATAGCGAGCTCGGGTTTCAGGAAACCGAAACCCAGCGCCATCTGACCGACGTGCTCGTACGCGAGGGCTTCGACGTGCAGCGTTCAGTGGCGGGTGTCCCCACGTCGTGGGTTGCGCGCTACGGGTCTGGACACCCGATCATCGCGCTCGGCACCGATATCGACGGTTTGCCCAGCACGAACCAGACACCTGGCGTCGTCACGCGAAAAGAACTCGTGCCAGGCGCA
>JBEBGB010000873.1:0-2202 GCA_040081675.1 Vicinamibacterales bacterium | reverse complement strand
CCTGCTGACCGACGAAGACGACGGCGCTGTGCTGCGCATCGAGCCGACGCCCTGAACCAAGGTCATGTCGTTGCGCGGCGCGCCGACCCTGCACTAGAGAGTGCTCGGTCGATGCGACAGAGTGCCCGGTCGACACCGCAGAGTGCTGTGCTAGTTCGGACCGTCACGCCGTAGGCGACGTTCGATGTCGCGCACGCGAACGTAGTTGGCGCGGTCCAGGCGTCCAACGGGTCGAGTACTCAGCTGCGCCAGGAGATCGACGCGGTGCCGCTTTCCATCGCGCTCGCCCAGATAGACCGACTCGTCGATGTGCGCGTTCACGACGGTCCCCATGATCCAGTGATTGGCGCCCAGTTCGAGGATGTCGAGCAGCCGACACTCGAAGGCCACCGGAACGCCGGCGACGCGCGGCGGTCGAACGACTGTCGACGGCGCTTCGGTCAATCCTGCATGCGCAAACTCGCTCCGTTCAGGCGGGAGGCTGTCGGCGCTCGCAACCACCGCGTCGAGCACTGTCTCCGACGCAATGTTGACGACGAACTCACGAGTCGTTCGAATGTTCCGCTCCGTATCCTTCTCGACGCGGGTCGCGCTGTCGTGATTGTCTCCGCGCGGTCCGCACGAGAAGCCGAGCACGGGCGGCGAGGGACAGCAGATGGTGAAGAAGCTGAACGGCGCGAGGTTGGTCACGCCGGCGTCGCTCACGGTCGACACCCATGCGATTGGCCGCGGGACAATCGAATCCCTGAGCAGAAAGTACATCTCGCTCGGGTGAAGGTCGGAGGGGGACAGCGAAATCGTGCGAGGACGGCCCGTGCTCACGGCGTCACGATATCACTCGGGGCCGGGCTGATCCTCAGGTAAGGATGACTGGTGCTTTCAGGGGCGCCGCCGGCCTCGACGAGGCCGACGGCACCAATGAGACTCGTCCGAACGGCAGCGAAGCAACGCCGCCGGTCTACTTCGGCGTGACGCGAAACAGCCCGCCGGGATTTGCGTTCTCGATCAGCCACACGGCGCCGTCTGGAGCCACGGCGACGTCTCGAATGCCCTTGCCTACGTCCCATCGTTCTTTGGGAGTGGCTCCGCCCTTGCCATCGAACGTGATGCGATTGAGCGTCCTGGTGGCCATGCCGCCAAAGAGTGCCGAGCCCTGCCACTGCGGGAACATGGCGCCCTTGTAGAAGGTGAGACTGCCCGGCGCGATGATGGGCGTCCAGTAGATGATCGGCTTGGCCAGGTCAGACCGCGTATCCGGATTCGGGATCGGCACACCGTTGTAGTTCACGGCATAGGAAACGAGCGGCCACCCGTAGTTCTTGCCTGGCTCGATCAGATTCAGTTCGTCGCCGCCGCGCGGACCATGTTCGAGTTCCCACAACTGGCCGTCTGGCGCGAATGCGAGACCGTAGGGCGTGCGGTGACCAACGCTCCAGGTTTCAGATTCCGTGGTGTTCGGTCCGGGAAAGGTATAGGTGCTGACCACAGGGGCGGTCTTGGCCCTTTCCGTATCGAACGGCGGATTGATAACGGGAACGCTGGCTGCGCCGGTCTTGCCTGCCTGCGGGTTGCCGGCAGCCGGCTTGCCGTCGAGCGTCAGGCGCAGAATCTTGCCGAGCGGCTGGTCGGGATCCTGGGCGGGCGTCATGCGCTGTCTGTCGCCGACGGTCAGGAACAGATACTGTCCATCGGGTGAGAAGGCGACTGCCGCGCCGAACTGTCCACCGCGGCCTCGTTCGCCGTCGCGCCAGACGACCTGAAGTCCATCAAGACTCGCCGTTCCCTCGCCCAGCGCCAGCTTGGCCCGGGCCAGCGCCAGGCTCGACCCGCTTTCGCCCGGCTCCGAATATGTGAGGTAGACATTGTGATCGGTCGCGTACTTCGGCGAGAGGTACACGCCGAGCATGCCGCCCTGGCCCTGCCAGAGGACCGCCGGCGCATTGGCGACCGGCGTCTTCGCGCCCTGCTGCGTGACCAGCCAGAGGGGACCAACCTTCTCCGTGATGAGCATGCGTCCATCGGGCAGGAACGCGATGCGCCAGGGCAGGTTGAACGTCGCCACCTGAGTCATCGTGAACGGCAGGCTTGGCTCGGCCTTTTGTTCGCCCGCATTGACCTGTGCCTGCGCCGTGGCGGACACGAAAGTCAGAAACAGAGCTGCACTCGCTAACACTTTCATGGGATTCTCTTTCCCCTCGCTAG
>JBEBGB010000872.1:0-2204 GCA_040081675.1 Vicinamibacterales bacterium | reverse complement strand
ATGCCGGCGCCAGACCCGCGATCGGCTCCGGCGAGCACGAGCACGGTGTGCTTCAACCCGTCGTCTCGACGACGCAGGAGCGCGAGTGCTTCCACCAGGACACTGACATTTCGACGCGCGTGCAGATCTCCGACGTGCAGGATCAACGGGCCTTCAGACTCCGACTGCGGCCGAGTGGCGTGAGCGCTCACGAACGGAGCGCCGACGCCAAGAGGTACGACCCGAATGCGATTGGCGTGGATGCCGTATGCAGCTTCGATCTCACGGCGTGAGAAATCGGAGTCGGTAATCACGAGATCGGCGCAGAGGGCGCTTCGACGGTAGAACCAGCGACGCAGTCGATCGACGCGATAGGGATACCACTCCGGCCGGCGCTCGTAGCTGACGTCGTGCAGCGTGACGACGAGCGGGTGGATCCCCCAGAGCGGCGCGGTGTACGCAGGCGCGTGAAACACGTCGAAGGCCGTTCTGCGCGCGGCGCGCGGCAACCCCTCGACCGACCACCCGAGGTTCGTCGGCACCCACGAGCGCGCGTGGACAGCGCGCACACCGCGCGGCAGTCGCGATTGCTCCCCGGCCCCAACCGCGACCATCTGCACGTCGTGCAGATCGAACAGAGCACCTGCGAGCTCGGTGACATACCGGCGAACACCGCCAGCCGGCGACGCGAAGGCGTGACCGTCGAACGCGACTCGTAGCGGCTCGCTCAGCGTCCGATCACTCCTTCAACAGGGCTGCTCCCGTCGTGCATCGCCAGAATCTTATCGCACGGCGTCGATGCGCCTGCCGGGGCCGTCGGGAGGGCGCCGCGTCTGCGCGCGCGCGTTGCGTCACGGTCGCCGTCGAGCGCGAGCCTGGATCTGTGATCGGCAAGCCAGGATCTGTGATCCAGGGCCCGTCTGAGTCACGCTCCTTCCGAAACCGTCTCGGATCGCGACGCTCATAGTGCGCAGTTCACGGTCCGCGGCGATTGATGAACTTTACCCGGCCTCAACGAGAGAACGAGACACAACGCACCCCTTCCCCCGTTCTGAACCCGCGCAGCGGCGCGCTGTCGTGAGCAGGCGCGTGGCATGGGTGGCGCGCTTATTTCGTATTTTTCCTAGATATTTGTTAGCTCGACTACGCCTGACAGCCGGACCCGAGAGCGGCTTCTCAACCGCTTTGCGCCCCGCTGAGGCGCGGCACGTCGATTGCGACCAGAGTGGGCGGACCTACCCCCGCCGCGACCCCTGAACTAAATAGGAAATATGGAATGTTCATGATCCGTACGACTGTACTTGCCGTCGCCGGCGCCCTGTTGCTGGCCAGCAACGCTGGCGCCCAACAGGTGATCGGCGGTTGCCAGGTGCTCCCCTCCAATAACATCTGGAACACGCCAGTCGACAAGTTGCCGGTTCAGGCCAACTCCGCAACGCTGGTGAACACCATCGGCGCCGGCAGGGGCTTCCATCCGGACTTCGGTGCGGGCCTGTGGGCCGGCGGGCCTATGGGCATACCGTTCGTCCTTGTTCCCGGGTCGCAGCCAAAGTACTCAGTCTCCTTTGACTACGCGAGCGAGAGCGACAGAGGACCATATGCGGTGCCGCTGAACGCCCCCATCGAAGGTGGCTCTGGATCAACGGGTGATCGCCATGTCATGGCTATCGACACGACGAATTGCATCTTGTACGAACTCTACAATGCGTTTCCACAGTCGAACAGTTGGGCGGCGAGCTCTGGCGCGATCTTCGACTTGAAGTCGAATGCGCTGCGCCCAGCTGAATGGACTTCAACCGATGCTGCCGGTCTGCCTGTGGTGCCTGGCCTCGTGACCTACGACGAGGTGGCCTCCGGCGAGATCAAGCACGCGCTCCGCTTCACCGTTCCGCAGACCCGTAATTCGTATGTGTGGCCCGCGCGCCACCAGGCCTCTTCGCTGACCGGGTCGCAGTATCCGCGAATGGGCGAGCGCTTCCGTTTGAAGGCCAGCTTCGACATCGCGCCGTATCCGGCGGACGTCCAGGTGATTCTGCGCGCGATGAAGAAGTACGGAATCCTGTTGGCCGACAACGGGTCGGCATGGTACATCTCGGGCGCTCCCGACGATCGGTGGAACAATGACCACCTCGCGACACTGGGCTCTTTGCTCGGTTCGAATTTCGAAGCGGTCGATGCCACCGTGTTCATGGTCGATCCGAACTCCGGGGCGACAAACGTCACCG
>JBEBGB010000194.1:0-8631 GCA_040081675.1 Vicinamibacterales bacterium | reverse complement strand
AGGCGAGGTCCGCCGCCGAACCCGCCAAAGCCGCCGCCCGGACCGCCGAAGCCACCCCCGCCGAACCCACCGCCGCCTTGTCCACCCTGCCGGCCGCGTCCCTGCTGTCCGCCGGCGGCGTCCGCCGCGGCAGTCGGATCCCCAGACGTCTGCTGCTGTGCGTAGTAGTAATACCCGCCGCCCGCGGCGGCGAGAAGACCGACGATGATCAGTGCGCGCTTCATAAACTCCGTGCGTTCGAGGCGGTCATGACTACCGGCCCAGAATCGTGATGTTCGACGTCGTGAGGGACGTCTGTTGTAGCCGCTCGAGTTCGACGAGCGACTTGCGATACGCCAGCACCGCCTGCAGTTCGTTGTTCTGCGCGGTTGCGAGATCGCGTTGCGCCTGGACGACGAAGTAGTTCGTCGACATGCCGACTTCGAACTTGCTCTGTTCGGCCTCGAGCGTCCGCTGCGCAAACTCCCGAGCCGCCTGCGCCGCCTGCACGCGCTCGACGTTGTTCTGGACGTTGGTGGCCGCGTTGGTGACGTCGGTCGCAATCTGCAGCTCGATCTGCTTCAACTGCGCCTGCACCTGGCTTTCCTGGATGTGGGCACGCGCGATGGTTGCGTCCGCGGCACTCGTACCGATTGGATAACTGACGTTCAGCTGCAGCGTCCAGGTCGGATAGGTGTGGCCAAACAGCGTGCTCAACGCGTCCGAGTACCCGCCGATGAGTTCACCCGTGCACGAGCGGCTGATGCCCGAGCCCGTGCAGCCCGTGAACTGAGTGCCGCCCTGACCGATGAGACCGTAGCGCGCGACCAGGTCGGCCTGCGGCAATGTCTGGTTGTTCAGATAACTCAGCGTCGTCGTGTTGACCAGCAGGTTCTTGCGAGCTTGTGCAAGGTCGGTCCTTGCGTCGAGTCCGCGACGCACAGCCGCGGCGACGTCGATTGGCTGCGGCGAAAATTCCGGTCGATCGAGTGGGTTGATCGTAGCGAGCCAGTTCGGGTCCTGCGTGCCACCGACGATCAGTCGCTTGAGCGCCAATTCGTTGGTGCGACGAGTCCCTTCGGCGACGGCCAGGTTCTGGCGCTGTGTGGCCGCCTGCGACTGTGCCTGCACGACATCGATCGGCGCCATGGTGCCGATCTCGACGCGCGTCTGATTATCGCGCACCAGTTGGTCGGCCAGTTCCACCGACCTCCGGGCGACATCCACTGACTGAATCGCGAAGACCAGATCCCAGTACGCGTTGCGCACGTTCGAGACGGTGTTGATGATGGACGCCTGCAGCTGAATCTCGCTGATGTCCTGATTCAACTTGGTGATGACCAATTGCTGCCGGGTGTTGTCGATCCTGAAATTACGCAGCAACGGCTGCGTGTATTGCCCGGACCAGTTCGTGTTGAAGGCCGGATTGAAGAGCGCGGTCTGGCTGGTGGTGGTCTGCTTGTTGTTGTTCAGCGCGACCGACAGGTTGCCGCCGCCCCATTTGAAGTTCTGCGCCAGGCCGCCGTTGTAGGTGTTGTTTCCCGTATTGATGCCCGTGCCGACGGCTGCGCCCGACAGGGTCTGCGTCGACGGGTTCGTCTGAGCCACGCGGCTCAACTGCGACGTCAGCGTCGGCTTGTAGGCCGCACTGAGGTTGGCGATGGAGTAGTCGAAGGTCGATGGATTGAGTCGCTGTACGGCGATATCCAGATTGCGATCGAGCGCCAGCTTGATCGCTTCGTCGACACTCATCTGCACGACCGGCACCGCGTCCTGGCCGGTCGGCGTCGACGCCGTCGCGGTAGACACCGGCTGCTGGGTCACGCCAGCGCGGAGCGCAGCGGCCTTGATCAACTCGTCGATATACGCATCAGTGATCTTGTTGTTCTTCTCGCTCTTGGGCGGGGCGCTCTGACCCTGGGCCCACGCTGTTCCTGCCTGCGCGGTGAGGCTGGTGAGAAGCACCAGGGAGAACAGTGGGGTGCGTTTCATGCCGAACATAGCTTTCGACTCATCCTGTCAAAGAGGGTTATCGACGACGCGGCGGATCCGACGACTGGCCGGGTTGCGCGCGCTGCTCCCGTTGCCAGCGATCGTGTAGCGCGTTGAAGCGCGTACGTTGCTCCGGCGTCAACACCTTGAGCATCTGCACCAGCATCAGCGAACGCGTCTTGTTGGCGCTGGCGCGTGCCGTCTCGACGCGGTCGATCTGACGCGTCAACGCGGCTTCGTCCGCATCGTTCTGGATCATGCGCGAGAACTTCGCTTCGAGCGTGGAGAGCGTATCGCCCTCCTGCCGGAGTTCGAGGCGGGTGTTCTCCCAGATTTTGTCGATGCGAACCGATTGGTCGCTTGTCAGACCGAGCTCTTTCTTGAAGGGTTCGGACTTCCACCACGGAAAGGGTCTGGGCGGTCCAAACTGGGGTGCCGCTTGCGCCAGCCCGATGACCTCGGTCGTCGCCAACAAAAGCCCGACGGCGAGCAGACACAGCCCTTGACGAGTTGCCATTACCACACCTCGCAGTTGCACGTTCCTCAAGGAATACGATGGCCGCAGGGGATGCGTTTCAGCCGGCCTCACTGGCAGAAGCTTCGCAGCTTCTCCATCGTCGCACCCATCAGGTTATCCGGCGTCGATGCGCCCGAGGTCAGGCCCACGCTCAACGCGCCAGACACCGCCGGCAGCCAGCCCCGAGTGGTCACTTCGATTTTCGAACCGACCGGCCGATGCCTGATGGCCTCACGCGACTCGAGGCAGTCGGGGTCGGCAATGTGGAACGTCGGACGAGACTCGGCGCAAATGCGAACCAGATTCACCGTGTTGCTGCTGTTGTAGCCGCCGATGACCAGCATGAGGTCGATGGGCTTGTCCCGCAGCAAGGCCACGACCGCATCCTGGCGATCTTGAGTGGCACTGCAGATCGTGTCGAACGCCACGAAGTGCGCGTCAAGCGCCTCGGCGCCCCACCGGTCGAGCATCGACGCCTTCAGCATGTCTGCGATGGCGAGGGACTCGGACATGAGCATCGTGGTTTGATTGGCCACGCCAATCTGCTGCAGGTCCCGACCCGGGTCGAATCCGACTGACATGGCGCCGTCGAAGCGCTCCATGAAGCGCGCGACGTCGCCGCCGTGTCGGATGAAGGCACAGACCTCGGCGGCCTGGTCGGCATCGAACACGACGAGATACGCACCGCCATTCGCGACAGCCTGGGACGCGGTGGCTTGTGTTTCCTCGTGCCAGACCTTGCCGTGAATGACCGAGGTGAAGCCGCGGTCGGCATAGCGTTTCACGTTCTTCCAGACGTTCAGCACCGACCCGCACGTCGTGTCGACCAGCGTGCACCCGAGCGTATCGAGCTGCTGCAGCAACTGCACCGTGACACCGAAGGCCGGGAGGATGACCACGTCGTCTGGTCCGAGTGCGTCGAGCGACTCTCCCTCGTCACTGAGGAACCGCACACCCATGGCGCGCAGCTTCTCGTTGACGTGGTGGTTGTGGATGATTTCGCCGGTCAGAAACACCCGTCGATCGGGAAAGCGCGTGCGTGTCTGGTACGCGTAGTCGACGGCGCGGTCCACGCCGTAGCAGAACCCGAACTCGCGAGCCAGATGGATCGTGAGACGCCCTGACGCATAGGTGTAGTCGTTCGCTTTCACATCCTCGACGAGATGACTGTGGTAGTTCTCGGCCAGGACGGCCGCAACGGCAGCCTTCATGTCGAGACCCTTGCGGAAGATGAGAGAAGGCATCCGAATTCAGCGACCGCGGCTGTCGACGTCGGTGACGTACGGTGTCATGGCATCGAACGGTTGCAGCTCTCGGGCATGTCGCACGAGCGCGGTCTCGAGGTCTATCAGAAACGCATCGTCGTCGGCAGGCTCGGGCTGTGCGGCGCCAACCCTGATGGCGGGCGCCGACGAGACGCGCTGAACGCTCACGGCCGGCGGAGCGCTTTGCGTAAACGAGCTGTTCCGCGATCGATGGAGGCGTTCTGGCCCCAGGTACCCACCAGCCGCAAAACCGATGAACAATCCGGCCGCAGCGGCAGCGGCCACCCAGCGCGGTGCCATGAGCCCAGCCGGACGGGTATCAGCAGCGGCGTCGCGACCGGGAAATGAGATCACGCGGGCCGGACGATTGACGTGCTCGAGTCGTCGCAGAATCTGTTGACGCTGCTCCTCGAGATGCGTGGGCGAGAACACGGCCTCGGCTTCTGCGTCAGCCGACTCCCGCAGCTCGTTCATCATGGCCGCCAGATCCTGGAATCGGTCTGCGCAATCGGCGCACGTCGCCAGGTGATCCGCCACTCGCGGGTCCAGCGGGTCGCCAGCTCGCTCGTCGACATAGCAGGCGAAGAGACGGCTGTCCTTCACGTGCCCGGAGCGGAAAATCATGACGAGCCTCCGAGAAAGGCGCGCAGCTTTCTTGCCGCGCGAAACAAATGGACGCGAACCGTCGACTCGTTGATGCCGGTCATGGCGCTGATATCACGCGGCGTGTGATCGCCGTAGTGGCAGAGCATGAACACCGTGCGTTGACGCCCTTCCAGGCGATCGACCGCTGCGGCCAGACGCCCGCGTCGCTCGCGTGCCAGTAACCGCTGCTCGGGGTCGAGGTGGCCCGGGTCCCGGGCCGTTTCGATAGCTGAATCGTACGCGGCATCCTCGCTCGGCCGGACGAACCAGCGTTCGCGCCGGGCCCTGGCCTTCCGCCGATCGAGACAGCCGTTGATGAGGATCCGCGTGAACCACACCTCGAAGGGCCACGCGTCTCGATAGGAGGCCAGGTGACTGAACGCCTTGACGAAGGCGTCCTGCACGGCCTCGTCAGCGTCTGCGCTGTCCCGCAAATAGTGGAAGGCGATGCGAAGCGCGCGTCGCTGATGCGCCGAGACGATGCCGGCATAGAGGCCGCGCGCCTCGTCCATGGAGCCCGCCTCCATGAGGCCTCGAATTTCCACGGCCAGACGGGTATCGTCGGATTGCGCAGGCGTGGGCAACGTCGAGCCGTGGCGAGCCCAGCTCGCCGGCCGCGACTGGCCGGAGCCCGGTTTTTCCCGATGCACGTGTCGTTGGTCACTCATGGAGGATTACGCGCGGGTGGCCGCGATGTTTACAAGTGTACCGCAGTCGCACGATTTGTTGACTTGGGAGGAACACGCTGAGTACCATCTCGTTGTTTGTTCCTATCTGCTTGTGCCGTAACCCTTTAGGAGCTTCAGATGGCTTCCGCGACCGACCAGAGTGCAAACTTCCGAGCGTCCCAGCCAGCCGTCTCGCCCGATGTCCTCACAGCAGGCCCGCGCGCATGATCTATGAGCCGGTGATCGGTCTCGAGATCCACGCACAACTCCAGACGGCCACAAAGATCTTCTGCGGATGCAGCGCGGCATTTGGTGCGCCGCCCAACGCGCACGTCTGCCCGGTGTGCCTCGGCTTTCCGGGCGCGCTGCCGGTGATGAATCATGCGGCAGTGGACCTGGCCATTCGTGCGTCGCTGGCGCTCGGATGTCGAATCAACGAGACGTCGATTTTCGCGCGCAAGAACTACTTCTATCCTGACCTGCCAAAGGGCTATCAGATCTCTCAGTACGAGGCGCCGCTGGCCAGCGAGGGCTTTGTCGAGTTCCCAGGCGCCGAGGCGGTGCGACAGGTGCGGATCACGCGCGTGCATATGGAAGAGGACGCCGGCAAGTCTCTCCACGAAGGGTTTCCCGACTCCGATCGCAAGACCTATCTCGACTACAACCGAGCGGGCACGCCCCTCGTGGAGATTGTGACCGAGCCAGACTTGCGTTCAGCCGCTGACGCCGCCGCGTTTTTCGAGCACCTGCGCGGCATCCTCGTGTGGCTCGGCGTCAACGACGGCAACATGGAAGAGGGCAGTCTCCGGTGTGACGCGAATGTCTCGGTGCGCCCCAGCGGCACGACGACGCTCGGGACGAAAGTGGAAGTGAAGAACCTGAACTCGTTCCGGTTTCTGCAGAAGGCGCTCGACTACGAAATCCATCGGCAGACTGATCTGCTCGAAGAGGGTGGGCGCGTCAAGCAGGAGACCCGGCTGTTCGACTCGGCCGCGGGCGTCACGGTGTCGATGCGCAGCAAAGAGGAAGCGCACGACTATCGCTACTTTCCCGATCCCGACCTGCCCGCGGTCGTCGCGGATGCCGCGCGTGTACGGGCGATTCAAGAGCAGATGCCCGAACTGCCGGCCGCTCGACGGCAGCGGTTCGTGTCTGCGTACGGTCTGCCCGAGTACGACGCCGAGCAGCTCACCGAACTGCGTGCGCTGGCCGACTACTTCGAGTCGGCCGTGCGCGCGGGCGCGCCGCCAAAGGCCGCCAGCAACTGGATGATGGGCGAGCTGGCGCGGCTGCTGAAAGAACGCGGGTGCGGCATTGACGCGTCACCCGTCTCGGCGCCGCAACTCGCGGGACTCATTGCGCTCATCGAACAGGGCACCATCAGCGGCGCCATTGCCAAGGGCGTCTTCGAAAAGATGATGGCGTCGGGCGCCGACGCCGCCACGATCGTCACGGCCGAAGGCCTGACGCAGATTGACGATGAAGGACAGATCGTCGCGCTCATTGCCGATGTACTTGCGCGCAACGCCGACGCCGTCACCGCCTATCGATCTGGAAAGACGACGACCTTCGGGTTTCTTGTCGGACAGGTCATGAAGTCGGGCGGCGGTAAGACCAACCCGAAGCGTGTGAATGAATTGTTGAAGCGCGCTCTCGACACAGACTGAACTGGAGCCGTGGCCAGGCGTAGTTTCCAGTAGTGAGTTTCGAGTGGTGAACGCTCCGGCTCAGAACTCACGACTCACAACTGACAACTGCTCCGGCCTGACGCTACTTCTTCAACCAGTTGACCAGGACGCTCAGGCCGGCACTGAGCAAGTCGGCCCCCGGGTCGTGTGCGATGCCGGAGCCGCGGCCCATTTCTGCGAACGACCGCTCCACTTCACGCGCCGCCGCGGCAAGCCGCAAGGGGAGCAGCGGGTCTGGCTCGGACGCGCCTCGATCGGCCTTCTGCAGTTGCTCGATCGTGGCGCCAGCCTGTTTCAGGTCGATGAGCGAAAGCGGAGAGCCGCAGTGGCCGCAGACCGATCCGGTTGCAAGGTCGACCGGCCCGCCACAGTTCGAGCAGTTGATGTTCTGAAGGTTCGCCTTCAAGTCCTCGACCTGCTCGAGAGACAGCGGACGGACGATGTTCTTCTCGCGCAGAAAATCGAAGTGGGTGATAAGACGCCCGTGGCCGTGTGGACAGCGCTGATATTGAAAGCCTACGTTGCGCTGACGGTCGTGGGTGAGCCGCAGGTGCGACGCGCAGCGTGGGCACTTCAGCACAGGCGACAGTGCACGTCGCGGCTGTCCAGCCTGTTCCCCGATCACGCGAAAGAGCGTGAGGGTCGCTCGCGGCGCCAGCCGAAGGCTCTCGCCTTCGTCGAACCAGAACAGCTGGCACGACGGGCACCGGTCGATCTCGACAGCGCGTCCGAGACGCCCGTCGAGCACCTGTGGAGTCATCGGAGCCTGGCAACCTGGACACTGCATGGGCGTGGATGAGAACGAGCCAGACGGTCGTATCGGCGCAGGACGCGTTGGAGGATAGAGACAAAATTGTCCCTTGGCTTTCCATCGTCACAATTCTGTCTGCCACTCGAGCGTCTGCCTGGGTTGGTCTCGCCGTCGACAGGTTTGTCACCGCTTCAGCCGATTGACCGCTCTTCTGGCTCCTGACCCATTCCTACACAAATGTTGTCTGCTCTTGCCTGGCAGACTGAATTGTTGCCTCTCTGAGACGGAGGCGGCCCGGCCTGTCGTCCGATCGGTCTGAATTTCCACGGTTGTTCAAGGGCTTGGCGTTTTCTGCCGCTCTGCGCGTGCTGGCGTCAGGCTTGCACTTCCCAGGTCGAACGGCTGCAACCAAAGTGTGGTCAGCGCCCGCAGCGCGGGTCGGAGATCCCGAGCGACTCGCGGCGCGCGTTTTCAGGAGGTGTGTGTGACGAATCGACGAAGTGGAATGATCTCTAAGCTGGTGATTGGCTTGGCTCTTGGCGCATGTGTTATCGCGGTCCAGCCAGCAGCCGCCCAGTCGACGATCTTCAACATTCCGACAACCGACACGGTCTCCCCTGGCAAGGGATACTTCGAGTTCGACTACTTCGGACAGATGCCGTCGCCCGATTTCGGGAAGTTCCAGGTCTTCACTCCTCGCGGCGTCGTTGGCGTGACTCCTCAGCTCGAAGTTGGCGTGAACATCGCCTTCAGCAACGTCAGCGACGGCGGCGGCACGACCACGATCTTCCAGCCAAACGCCAAGTACAAGTTCTATGCCGACGATGACAAGGGACTCGCGGCTTCAGCCGGCATCATTGGTTACATGGTGTCGGATGGTGGCGACGACTTCGGCCAGATCTACGCCAACGTCAGCAAGAAGCTGTCGAGCGGCACGCGCGTCACTGGCGGACTGTGGGGCTCGGTGTCGTATGGGGCCGACAACACAGCCGGCGTCCTCCTCGGCTTGGAGCAGCCGATCACGCCGAAGGTCAGCTTCGTGGCCGACTACTTGAGCGGTAAGAACTTCTGGGGCTACTTCACCCCGGGCATCTCGGTGGTGTTGCCGCACAGCGGCCTGCTGAAC
>JBEBGB010000193.1:0-8650 GCA_040081675.1 Vicinamibacterales bacterium | reverse complement strand
CCGAGTCGGGAGGCGTGCTCGCGTTCATCAGGTCGGTGCAGCTCTTTGGGCGCGATTACCCCACGGTGCTCAGAAGCGCGCTGCAAGGGCGGTACTCGCTGCAAGTCGACACGATTACCGTCGCGAACCAGGGGAAGCCGGGCGAGTATGCCAGCGATCCCACCACGCCGGGCGAGCAGTCGTCGGTCTCGCGCTTCTCGTCTGTGCTCTCCGGGCAACAGGTGGTGCTGTTGATGGAAGGCAGCAACGATGTCAACTTCGCGGTCAAGGACAGCAAGGTGCTCGACTCGGCCATCGCCAACCTTCAGAGGATGATCCGGGCAGCGAAGTCAGCTGGAGCCGTGCCCTACATCGCCACGATTCCGCCGATGAACCCCAGCGCCGCCTGTTGTCGAAGCGCGGGCGCGGCGCTGGTGTCTGCATTCGACGACCGCATACGTCAGCTGGCGACGAGTGAGGGCATCACGCTCGTCGATGTGTTCAAGGCGTTCAACGGAGACCTGACGCTGCTGAGCAGCGATGGCCTGCACCCCAACGCCCGCGGCTACGAGCGCATCGCCGATACGTTCTTCCAGTCAATCAGCACGACTCTCGAACTGCCGCCGACAGTGGCCGGGGTCCAGACGCAGAGACCCCTCCCGTTCGGGCCGTAGCGAGACGGGCACTCGCCATCTCGTGCGGTGACGAAGGATCGTCCGTCTCCCGTTTGGATACAATCCGCGCAACCCTCCGAAGCCGATCGGTTCACGCGACTAGCGAGGCTTCGCCTCAGCCCGGCGAGTATGCTGGGAGGGCTCCGCCTCGCTAGTGCCCTTACTTGTTTGCCCGCCCGTCCGGGCGGGCGAGAGTCTTGAACGGCGGGCGAAGACTTGACTCAAAGCGCATCAGATAACAGCGTTCAAGACTCTAGGGGAGCATGGCGCACATACCACTGAAGGTCCTCCAGAGCGACGAGGCGTTGCGGCGTCAGCTCGAGGAGCAGATCGAAGGCGAAGTCAGATTCGATGCAGTGTCGCGCGCGCTGTACTCGACCGACGCGAGCGTCTATCAGATTCATCCCCTTGGCGTGGTCGTCCCGAGGTCGCGTGCCGACATCGTGCGCACCGTCAACCTCGCGCGTGCGCACGGGGCGTCCATTACCGCGCGTGGCGGCGGCACCTCGCAAGCGGGCCAGGCGATCGGCGCCGGTCTTCAGCTCGACACGTCGAAGTACTACAACACGATCATTGAACTGAACGTCGCTGAGCGCTGGGCGGTCGTCGAGCCTGGCATCGTGCTCGACGAACTGAACGCGCAGCTGAAGGTGCACGGCCTGCGCTTCGCGCCAGACATCTCCACTGCGAGCCGCGCCACCATCGGCGGCATGATCAGCAACAACTCGTGCGGTGCGCGCTCCGTCCTCTACGGCAAGACGATCGATCACGTTCTCGAGTTGGAGGTCTTGCTGGCGGATGGGTCGATCGCGCACATGCGGCCGCTGAGCGGCGCCGAGCTCGATACGGCGTGCGAAGGCGACACGCTCGAAGCTCGGTGTTATCGTGCCGTTCGACAAGTTGCGATGGAATCCGCTGCCGAGATCGAGAAGCGATACCCCAAAGTGGTCCGGCGCGTCGGCGGTTACAACCTGGACGAGTTCGTCGACCAGTCCAAGCCCTTCAACCTCTCGAAGATCATCGTCGGGTCCGAGGGCACGCTAGGGCTGATCCTCACGGCGAAGATCAACCTGGTGCCGCTGCCCAAGGCGAAGGCCGTGCTGGCCATCGAGTTCGATGAACTGCTCGATGCGCTTGGCGCGACGCCCGACATCTTGAAGCACTCGCCATCGGCCATCGAAGTGATGGACCGCTTCATCCTGAATCACGCCAGGGAGAACCCTGCGATGGACCGGATGCGGCGCGCGATTCTTCAGACCGACAATCCCGGCGCGCTGCTCTGCGTTGAACTGTATGCCGACCGGGCCGAGGACCTGCCGCCCAGGCTGGACGCGATCGAACGCGACCTCGCGAAGCACCGCTGCGTGTTCCGTCGCGCTGTGAACGTGCCAGACCAGGCGCGCATCTGGGGCTTTCGCGAGGCATCGCTCGGCCTGTCGATGGCCATGAAGGGCGACGACAAGTCGCTGTCGTTCGTCGAGGACACGGCCGTCAGGCCGGAAGTGTTGCGCGACTACATCGACGAGTTCCTGCAGATGATTCACCGGAACGGGAGTTCGTCCGGGGTGTACGCGCATGCGTCTGTCGGCTGTCTGCACGTGCGTCCTGTCGTCAACATGAAGACGGCCGAAGGTGTCGCGCGGTTCGAGGCGATTGCCACCGAGAGCGCCGACCTTGTTCTCAAGTACGGCGGCGCGTTGTCCGGCGAGCACGGGGACGGGCTCGTGCGCGGACCGTTCATGGAGAAGATGTTCGGACCGGCTCTCTTCCAGGCGTTTCGGGCCGTGAAGCACGCGTTCGACCCGCAGGGCGTATTCAACCCGGGCAAGATTGTCGACACACCGCCGCTCACCGCGAACCTTCGCTACGGTGCGAAATACCAGACGCCCGATCCGCCCACCCATTTCGACTTTTCCGAGTACGGCGGCTTTGGCCGAGCGGTCGAGATGTGCAGCGGTGTCGGTGCCTGCCGCAAGAAACTCGAAGGGACGATGTGCCCGTCGTATATGGCGACGAAGGACGAGAAGCACTCGACGCGTGGACGCGCGAACACGCTTCGACTGGCGATGACCGGGCGCCTGGCCGAGGCGGGCCTCGGCGACGAAGGCGTCATGGAGGTGCTCGATCTGTGTCTCGAGTGCCGTGCCTGCAGGGCCGAGTGTCCAGTCGGCGTCGATGTGGCGCGTTTCAAGAGCGAGTTCCTGGCGGACCAGTGGCGCAAACGCGGCGTGCCCCTTGGTAAGCGCGTGCTCGGCAACGTGCACACGCTCTCGCGGCTCGGCAGCCAGTTCGCTCCAGTCTCGAACATGATTGCAAACAGCGCCGTCGGTCGCTGGATGAACGAGAGCCTGTTTGGCATCGATCGACGACGAACGCCGCCAGCGTGGGTCGGCAAGACCTTCGCGAAGCGATTCGACGATCGAGCCAGTCGTCCGCGGTCTGCGTCGACGAAGACTCCGGCGTCCGGGTCGGTGGTCCTGTTCAATGACACGTTCACCAACTACAACGACCCTCAGATCGGCATCGCTGCCGCAGGCGTGCTCGATGCTGCGGGCGTTGGTGTCCGGCTCGAGCGACACGGTTGCTGTGGCCGCCCGCTCATTTCCACGGGTCTGCTCGACCAGGCGCGTGCGCTCGCGGAGACCAACACCGATGCGCTGTACGAAGCCGCAGCGCGCGGTGAACGCATCGTGTTTCTCGAGCCAAGCTGCCTGTCAGCCGTGCGCGAAGACGCACCGGCGCTCCTGCGTGGCGAGGCGCAGCGCCGGGCACGGACAGTCGCGGACGCGTGCGTGCTCTTCGAGGACTATGTAGAACGCGAGTGGGCCGCTGGCAGGCTCGCGCTCGATCTCGAGAAGGGGCCCTCGACCGTCGTCTTTCACGGCCATTGTCATCAGAAGGCGATGGGACTCGTTGGCTCGGCCAAGGCGCTGCTGTCGCGAGTTCCGTCATGCACGGTGGTCGACCTCGATTCGGGCTGCTGCGGCATGGCAGGCTCGTTCGGCTATTCGAAGGATCACTACGACGTCTCGCAACAGATTGGCGAGCGGAGGCTGCTGCCTGCTGCACGTGAGTTGAAGCCAGGAGAGGTGCTGGTCGCAGCCGGCACGTCGTGTCGCCACCAGGTGGCACACTTCGCGGGCGTGAGTGCGCAGCATCCTGCCGTGCTGATTCACTCGCTGATCAAGTAGGCTCCCCTTCGACTCGCTACCGCTCGCTCAGGGCAGGCCGGGCAGGCCGGGCTGGCCGGTCGGAGCGGCGTGACCGCGAAGACAAGCCATCAGTGCGACTCGGCCCAGAGCCTATAGCCCAAAGCCGTCTGGCTGATAGAGCTCAGCGTCCCGTCCAGCGCGGACGCCGCTTCGCCAGGAAAGCTGTGACGCCTTCCTGGAAATCTGCGCTCGTGTAGCACAGCTCGATCAGGTCGGTGTCGCTCTCGGGACTACGTCGGAACGCGATGAGACGACGCGACGTTTCCTTTGTCGCACGGATGGTGAGCGGAGCGTTGCCAGCAATCTCGCGCGCGAGCGTCAGGACGTCAGCCTCGATCGTCTCCTTTGTAGCCACTCGATTCACCAGACCGATCGCGACCGCCTCCGTCGCAGGCACGAGCCGGCCGGTGAACAGCATTTCTTTCGCCCTCGAAGGCCCGATCAGATCCGCAAGTCGTCCAAAGGTTTCACCGGAGATAGCGTTGCCGAGTGTTCGAGCGATCGGGATGCCGATTGCCGAGTCCGCGGTCGCCACGCTCAGGTCGCACGTCGCGACGATGGCGCATCCCGCTCCGGTGGCAAAGCCCTCGACTTGCGCGATCGTCGGCTTGGTGACCCGCTCGAGCCGGCCCAGCACGGCGCTGATCTTCTTCTCGTATGCGATCGCGTCCTCAGGACCGTTGAAGCTCTGAAACTGCGAAATGTCGGTCCCGGAGACGAATGCTTTGCCCCCGGCGCCGCGGAGGATGAAGACGAGCACGTCGGACGCTGCGTCCACCTGGTCGCACGCACTCGTGAGGGCGTCGTACATCGCCCAGGTCATGGCGTTGCGGGCTTCAGGACGGTTGAAGGTCAAGAAGGCGAGCGGTGGTTCGATCGTGAAGATTGTCTCGGGGGCTGTCACGCGGGCCTCCATCAACTCTGGATCAGAGAATTTCCATTATGCTCTGAACACTCCATGGAACCCGTCAGGCGCGGAGCCCTCAGCGGAATCACGGTACTCGACATCACGCAAGTGATGGCTGGTCCCTTCTGTTCGATGCTCCTCGCTGACCTCGGTGCCGACGTGATCAAGATCGAGCCACCGGCTGGAGATTCGACGCGCTCCATGCCGGGCGCCGTCGGCACTGACAGTCCGAGTTTCAACGCCGTCAACCGCGGGAAGCGCAGCGTTGTGTTGAACCTCAAGACGCCGGAAGGCGCCGAGGCTCTCAAGCGCATCGCTCGTTCGGCGGATGTCCTCGTGGAAAACTATCGCCCGGGTGTCATGAGCACACTCGGGCTCGATTACGCGAGCCTGACTGCGCTCAACCCGCGATTGATCTATGCCTCGATCTCCGGCTATGGCCAGTCTGGACCCATGCGCACCAAGGGCGGTTTCGATCTGGTGGCGCAGGGTGTGTCAGGGATTATGTCCGTGACAGGCGAGCCTGGCGGCGCGCCGGTGAAGTCGGGAATTCCGCTGACCGACCTGGGCGCCGCACTGTTCGCGGTGGTCGGCATCCTCGCGGCGCTGGAACACCGCCACGCGACGGGGCAGGGGCAACACATCGATACGTCGCTTCTGGACGCGGGTGTGGGTCTCTCGGTGTGGGAAGCGACGCAGTATTTTTCGGGCCGCGGCATCCCAGAGCGGCTTGGATCGGCACATCGAATGAGCGCGCCGTACCAGGCCTTTCAATGCTCGGACGGATTCATCACGATTGGCGGCGCCAACGACCGCGCCTTTCATCGGTTGTGCGAGGTGCTGAACCATCCGGAGTGGGCCGAGGTGCCAGAGTTCAAGACCGACGGACTTCGGATTCAGCATCGCGCCGACCTGGCCGGGCGTATCGAGTCGATCACTCGGACCGAACGAAGAGAGCACTGGCTGACGTTGCTTGATGCCAACGGCATTCCGTGTGGGCCGATCAACGACTACGCGCAGGTATTCGACGATCCGCAGGTGATCGCGCGCGAATTGGTGGTGAACGTCGAGCACCCGACCTTGGGGTCCATTCGTGCGCTCGGCGCACCAATCAAGATGAGTGCGACGCCTCTCGACGTCAAACGGCGAGCGCCGCTGCTTGGCGAGCACACCGAGCAGGTGTTGCGAGAAGCCGGCTACGACGAAGACGCCATCGCGGCGTTCGCGGGACCGAGCACAAAGAGCGAGCGACGAGGAACTTAGGCTGTGACCTCCGTGGTAGTGCTCTAATCTTGAAGCGCTCACTGCGCGCGCAACGACTCCAAGGCGGCCAGGACACCTCCCGCCTTGTGAGGCACACCCGCCAGAGCCAATCCCATCTCGACTCCGCCCAGCGTCCCGGCCAGCATCAGGTCGTTGAAGTCGCCCAGGTGACCAATCCTGAATACCCTGCCCTTCAGCCTTCCGAGTCCGGTGCCCAGTGACATGTCGAAGCGCTCGAGCACGATCTGTCGAAATGCGTCCGCATCGACTCCGTCCGGCATCATCACCGCCGTCAGCACGCCGCTGAACTCGGTGGATTTCTGCGCGACGATGTCGAGGCCCCACGCGTTCACTGCGGCGCGCGTCGCACGGCCGAAACGCTCGTGTCGCGCGAAGACGTTTTGCATGCCCTCGTCCATCAGCATCGCGATCGCTTCACGCAGGCCGTAGAGCAGATTCGTCGACGGCGTGTACGGGAAGAATCCCGATGCGTTGTCGCGAAGCATCGGTGCCCAATCCCAGTAGGCTCGTGCCATCCGCGCGTTCTTCGACGCCGCCAGCGCCTTGTCGCTGACGGCATTGAAGCTGATCCCCGGCGGCAGCATCAGTCCTTTTTGCGAGCAAGCGATCGTGACGTCCACACCCCAGTCGTCGTGGCGATAGTCAAGTGAGCCGAGCGACGAGATCGTGTCGACGAGCAGAAGCGCAGGATGGTGCGCCGCATCCATCTGGTGGCGGATCTCTGCGATCTGGCTGACGACGCCCGTGGAGGTTTCGTTGTGCACCACGCAGACGGCCTTGATCGCGTGAGCGCGATCGTCAGCGAGCTGTGCGTAGACGACCGCCGGGTCCACGCCGTGACGCCAGTCACCAGTCACCCAGTTCACCTCGAGGCCCAAGCGCACCGCCATCTCTTTCCAGAGTGTGGCAAAGTGCCCTGTTTCGAACATCAGGACGCTGTCGCCTGGCGACAGGGTGTTGACGAGCGACGCCTCCCACGCCCCGGTGCCAGACCCGGGATAGATCACCACCGGCGACGTCGTCATGAAGACGCCCTGCAGTCCACTCAGCACTTCTTTCGCAAGCCTGGCGAACTCCTGCCCACGGTGGTCCATCGTCGGCTGCGACAGCGCCCGAAGGACGCGATCGGGGACGTTGGTTGGTCCGGGAATCTGCAGGAAGTGGCGGCCGCTCTTGGACATCGTTACCTCGCCGGGTTCATCTGGTCGTGTGTGCCAGGGACGTCACCGAAACATCTGGCTGGCCAGCGTCAGCGTGCGAGACACACCCCAGAAGATCGGAATCGCCGCCAGCGTCCATGCTGTTACTACGAGGCCCTTGTGCGTGGCTGCGGGTCGCACCACGACCGAGCCATGAGCAGCCGGCTCGGCGCTCCTGCGTGCGGGCTCGATGGTCACCTGGAGTCGATCAGACACGGGCCTCACCGCGAGATTGCAGAGAAAACCGAGCCCCAACAAGCCGACGAGCACATACATCGTTGCCGTGTAGGCGTCGGCGGGTGCGACCCCCCGGCTGATCTGAAACTCTCTGATGTAGTTCACCAGTACTGGACCAAGGATGCCTGCGGTGGACCACGCGGTCAGCAACCTGCCGTGAATGGCGCTCACATGGTACACACCGAACAGGTCGGCGAGATAGGCCGGGATGGTTGCGAATCCGCCGCCATACATCGTCAGCGCGAGGCAGAAGATCGTGACGAAGAACACGAGCCGACCCGCGGAACCTGCAAAGGGCACACTGGCGTACAGCACCATGCCCAAGGCGAAGAAGATCGAATAGGTCCACTTCCTGCCGATTCTGTCCGACAGTGACGACCAGAAAATGCGGCCGCCGATGTTGAAGAGACTCAGCAGCCCGGCGAATCCAGCCGCTCCGGATGCGCTCACTCGGCCTCTCGACACTTCCTGGATCATTGGCGACGCCATGCCGAGGATGCCGATGCCTGCGGTGACGTTCAGGCACAGCACGGCCCAGAGCAGCCAGAACTGCCGCGTGCGCCAGGCCACGGCGACGGGCACGTAGCGCGCGGAGACACGCGGGGTCGCCGCTGTTTTCTCACGCCGCCATCCGGCAGGTGTCCAACCCTCAGGGGGAAGACGATAGCCGAATGCGCCAGCCAGCATGGCGGCAAGATACAACGCGCCCATCACCACGAAGGTTTGCCAGACACCGACGGAGGTCGACGTTGCGAACCGGCGCATCAGCGTATCCGCGAGGGGGCTGCCGATCATCGCGCCACCGCCAAATCCCATGATGGCGAGGCCGGTCGCGAGTCCGCGACGGTCGGGAAACCACTTGATCAGCGTGGACACAGGCGAGATGTAGCCGAGGCCGAGGCCGCAGCCGCCGATTACGCCTGAACCAAGCCAGAGCAGCCACACCTGATGCAGCCAGATACCGAGGGCCGAGACGAAGAAGCCGCCGCCCCAGCAGAGGGCTGCGACGACGCCGGCCTTGCGCGGTCCTTCGCGTTCAACCCACGGACCGAAGATCGCCGCCGATGAGCCGAGCATGACGAAGAACAGCGTGTACATCCACCCGAGCGTGCTGATCTTCCAGTCCTCGGGCGATGACGCCGTGATGCCAATAGCCCG
>JBEBGB010000192.1:0-8657 GCA_040081675.1 Vicinamibacterales bacterium | reverse complement strand
CGATAGTACTGTTCCTCGAACTGGAAGGTCAGGCCGAATCCGGGAATGTGGCCTTCGAGGAATTTCTCGTGATACTCGTAGGCTTTGATGCCGAGAAAGGCGGCGCCAAGGATCGAGGTGATCACGATCAGGACCAGGACCTTGTTGCGTTCGCCGGTCTGCGCTGCGCGGACGGCCAGCGCCATCGTCAGGGAGCTGAAGATCAGCACCGCGGTATTGATGGCGCCAGGCAGGATCGCGATCTCGCTGCTCGCGTAGGCGAAGGCATCGGGGTACCACTGGCGGTACACCATGTAGGCCGCCAGCGCGCCGCCGAAAAACAGGATTTCCTGGGCGAGGAACAGCCACATCCCCAGCAGGGAGGCTTCCTTCTGGTCATCCATCGTGTCGAAATGGTGCGCGAGCGATGGATGGTGGTGATGAGTGTCGTGGGCGACGGCCGCTCCGTTAGACAACGTGACCCTCCACAGTCGTGGGCTGTTCGTAGGCTTCCCATGTCACGATCGGCTGCGTCGTGAAGTTCTCGGTGGGCGGCGGTGACGTCGTGTTCCATTCAAGGCCGACCGCACCCCACGGGTTGTCGCCGGCGATGGCTCCGGTCTTGAGCGACCACGCCAGGTAGAAGAGCGGCAGCGTGAACCCGACGGCGAGAACCGAGGCTCCGGCCGTTGACAGCACGTTGAGCACCTGGAACTCGTCCGGATAGGCGTGGTATCGACGCGGCATCCCGAGATAGCCCGCAACGAACTGCGGGAAGAACGTCAGGTTGAACCCGACGAAGATCAACCCCGCAGCGACGCGGCCCAGAAAGTCGTTGTACATCCGGCCCGTCATCTTCGGCCACCAGAAGTGGATGCCCGCCAGGAAGCCCATGATGGCACCGCCCACCATGACGTAGTGGAAGTGGGCCACCACGAAGTAGGTGTCGGTCACATGAATGTCGAGGCCGACGGCTGCGAGGAACAGGCCGGTCAAGCCGCCGATGGCGAAGAGGCCGATGAAGCCCGCTACGTAGAGGATTGGGGTGTCCCACGCCACGGACCCCTTGTACATCGTCGCGGTCCAGTTGAAGACTTTCACTGCCGACGGGATCGCCACGATGAAGGTGAGGACCGAGAACACCAGCGTCGCGTACACCGACATGCCGGCGACGAACAGGTGGTGTCCCCATACCAGGAAGCCGACGACGGCGATGCCGAGGCTCGAGAATGCGACGAAGGAGTAGCCGAAGATCTGCTTGCGGGTCATCCCGGCGATGACCTCGCTGATGACGCCCATCGCCGGCAGAATCATGATGTAGACGGCGGGATGCGAGTAGAACCAGAACAGGTGCTGGAAGAGCACCGGATCGCCGCCGACTGCCGGGTTGAAGAGGCCGAAGCTGAAGATGCGTTCGGCGGCCACCAGAACGATCGTGATGGCGACAACCGGCGTGCCGAGCACCTGGATCAAGCTGGTTGCGTAGATGGCCCACACAAAGAGCGGCAACCGGAACCAGGTGAGGCCCGGTGCGCGCATCCGGTGGATGGTCACCATGAAGTTCAGGCCGGTGAGGATGCTCGAGAACCCGTTGATGAAGATACCCAAGGCCGCCGGCACCACTGCGCTCGTCGAGGCTACGGTACTGAACGGCGTGTAGAAGGTCCAACCGGTATCAAGACCGCCTGAGACGATGGCATACAGGGTGAAGAGCGACCCGATCAGATAGATGTAGAAACTGAGGAGGTTCAGCTT
Source organism: Vicinamibacterales bacterium (assembly GCA_040081675.1). Taxonomy (GTDB): domain Bacteria; phylum Acidobacteriota; class Vicinamibacteria; order Vicinamibacterales; family CAVVIG01; genus CAVVIG01. The sequence continues at coordinate 6,923 of JBEBGB010000192.1, read as the reverse complement.
GGGGAACGCGACGTCTTTCGCCCCGAGCATGAGGGGCAACAGGAAATTACCCAGTGTTGCCGGAACCAGCGGGATGAGGACGAAGAACACCATCATCACGCCGTGCATCGTGAAGACTTTGTTGTAGTTGTCGTCGTTCAGGAGGTCTCCGACGGGTGTCACGAGCTCCAGGCGAATGAGCCCGGCGAAGAACCCCCCGATGCCAAAGAAGAACGTGATGCCGGCGATGTAGAGCAGCGCGATGCGTTTGTGGTCGCGGGTCAGCAGCCACGACATGAACGTGGTCTGGGTGTTCAGGTAATTGGTGCTCGGCATGACGGCCGTTGGGGTTGACATGATCTCTTCCTGCTAGTTCCGCGCCTGGGGCGGCTGAGCGGGAGTGTTCCCGTTGGGAGCCGTTGCGCCGTTCGCGGGGTTCTCCGCCCGCGCTGCCGTGTCGGACTTCATCGATTTCACGTATTCGATCAGCTGGAGGAGCCCTTCTTCGCTGACCAATCCCTGGAAGGTCGGCATGATGGGCTGGAAGCCGGCCGTGACCTTGGCGCCAGGTGTGAGAATCGACTCGCGTAAGTACGCCTCATCGACAACGGCGCGTTCGCCGGACTGCAGAGCGACCTGCTTGCCGAAGAGATTTTCGAGTACCGGCCCGCGAGCTTGCGCGCTCGGCTGATGACACGTGTTGCACGCGAGGTCCTGGAACAATTTGCTGCCAGACGCTGCGAGCGTGCCTTCCTGGCCGTTGTTCGTCAGCCACGCCTGGTAGTCTTCCGCCTCCATGACGACGACCTTGCCAATCATGCCGGAGTGCTTGGTGCCGCAGTACTCCGCGCAGTAGAGCGGGTATGTACCGGCCTTGGTCGCCTGGAACCAGATATGGGTATAGCGGCCGGGGATCACGTCAGCCTTGACGCGGAACGCCGGGAAGAACAGGTCGTGCAGCACGTCTTCGGACGTCATGATCATCTTGACGTTGCGTCCGATAGGGACATGCAGCTCGTTGATCTCGCGCTGGCCGTCCATGTGCTGGAACTTCCACATCCACTGCTTGCCGACCGCGTAGATGTTCATCGTTTCGGCAGGCGGGCGCGAAATGGTGAAGTACAGCTCGGTCGACCAGACGAAGATGCCCATCACGATGAAGAGCGGGACGATCGACCAGATGATTTCCAGGATCATGCCGCCATGGATGCGAGCGCCGACGCTGTTCGGATCGCGGCGTCGGTACTTCACCATGAAGATGACGAACATCGCGAAGATCAGGACTGTGAAGAACGCGGTCAGTCCGACCAGAAACAGGTAGAGCGCGTCCACACGACCGGCAATCGTGGAGGCGACTTCAGGCAAGAATTGCGTTCCGGACCGCATAGATAAGGGCCTAGGGCTGAGGGCTCAGTGCGCGGAAGACTGCTGGGATCGCTCCCGCCGCACCATCACCAGGATGAACATTCCAATCGAAAGGACAGTTACGACGCCAGCAACACGCAGCGTTCGTATGATGTAGACGCCGTAACGTCCCGTCATCGGGTCGTAGTGGAAGCAATAGAGCAGCAGCTGATCGGCGAAGGTCCCGATCTTTCCGTCCGACGCTTCCACCAGTGCCAGCTTCAGGTCGCGCGGACCGTATTCGATACCGAACAGATATCGTGCAAGGCGGCCATCCGGCGTGGTCACGATGATGCCGGTCGGGTGCGCGTATTGCTGCGTCTGTTCGTCCCACGCGTAACGAAAGCCCGCCGCCACGGCGGCACGCTTGATCTCGGGCTCGGTGCCCGTGAGGAAATGCCAGCCCGCGTCGGCGCCGGTACGTTTATAGCGGTGCAGGTACTCCGCTTTCTTCGCGGCCGCCTGCGCCGCAGTCTCTCGAGGATCGATGCTGACCAGGACGAGTTCGAAGTCCTTGCCCGCATCGAGCGAGAGCATGCTGATCGACGCGGTCATGGCATTCAACACCTGCGTGCAGAGCATCGGACAGGTGTAGTAAACGAAAGCGAGGAGCACTGGCTTGTGCCCGTAGTAGCTGCCGAGCGTGACCGGCTTTCCCTCATCGTCGACAAACCGCGCGTCGAGGGGCAGCTTCTGGTCCAGGTTCTGATCGAACCCGATTTCGCGCAACGCCTGCGGCATGGTCTGCGACGGGGCGCCTGGGGCGGTGATGTAGCCGGGCGTCGGAACGCCCGTCATCTGTGCCACTGCGGGCGTGGCAACAAAGCCGGCCGCCGTGACGAGCGCAGCGACCAACGGTGTGAGGCCTTTCACTATTCCTGTCCTACTTTCGTTCCTGCGCGGCAGGCGCAGCAGCGGCAGGGGCCTCGGCTGCGGTCTGTGCGCGCGACGGCAGGCCACGTTGCAGCGTGAGCTTCATCGCGTCAGCGATCGGGATGCGAACGATCTGGTTGTTGCGGTCCACCCAGCCGTAGCCCGTGAGCAGCAGGTCTTCTTCGTCGCGGAGGGCCTTCAGGTCTTCGCGAACGCCGAGGCTTCGACCTGGCACCTCTTCGGGCAGCAGCAACCGGCCACCGTTGTCACTGGTGACGCCTTCCTGGAGACGGGGAGACGGCGGACGCCGCGTCTCCTGGGCCGCTTCAGCAAGCGGATAGACGCGCGGTGGGTTCGAGGCGTCAACGCTCGCGCTGCCGGCCACCATCATCCAATACATGAGGAGCTGGGAGACGACGACGATGGCCGTGAGGCCAATTCCGAACTTGTAGATGGTTCCGGTCTCCACATAGTCGGGTTCGACCGAGCCAGTGGGCGCGGGAGTGTGGTTCGACGAGTGTGATGAGTGCGACATGGTTAGTGCGCCGCCCCAGAGTGTTGTGCCTGGGCGAAGACCGGTCCGAGGGCTTCCTCGAACTGCGGATCGTGGACCGGCAGGAGCGGACGCGTCCGCAGCTGCATGATGTAGATACCCGCCCAGAGTGCAATCAGCGTCGCCGGGACGACCAGGTCCATCCAGCTGATCACGAGCCCTTCGTGGTGCGTTTCCGGCGCAATGAGCCAGAACAGATCGAGCAGCCGCGCAAAGACGATGAGCATCGCGACCTTGCGAACCAGGTTCGGGTTTCTCTTGATGCCGGTCATCAACAGCAGAAAGAACGGCGCGGCGAAGTGGAAGATCACCAACGCAACGCCGACCGGAATCCAACCGGCCTGTTCGCGATGCATGTACCACATGATTTCTTCGGGCAGGTTGCCCGACCAGATGATCAGGTACTGCGAGAAGGACATGTAGGCCCAGAGCACGGTGAAGGCGAACATCAGATTCGCCAGGTCGTGGAGATAGGTCGGCGTCAGCGCGTCGCTCATGGGCTTACGCCTGGCAAGCCACGTGAGAATGATGATTTGCGTCGCCAGCGTGTTCAGGCCCATGCCGACCATGACCAGTGCGCCGTAGATGGTCGAGAACCAGTGCGGGTCGCGCGACATGATCCAGTCGAAGGACGCAAAGCTGACTGTGAGTGCGTAAATGAGGAGGCCGCCGCTGCTCAGCCGCTGCATACGCAGCGGAAGAGCGGGATTGCCGGTCTCGTCCTGCTCCTTCGACCACTTGTTGAGGAAGAACACGAGCGCGTTCCAGACAGCGAAGTAAAACACCGCCCGGACGATGAAGAAGGGCGTGTTCAGGTACGCCTGCTTGGCCTTCAGAATCGGATCGCTCGCGACGATGTCCGCGTGAGTCCACTCGTAGAGGTGCGGCATGCCGAGGACGATCGGCACGAAGAGAATGGTGAGAAACGGCAGGACTCTCGAGGCCGCACCGAGTGACTGGCGTGCGACCACGCCCCACGCACCGCCGGACAGCTGGTGGATCATCGCGAAGCCCAGCGCGCCAAGCGTCATCCCGAGCACCAGCACGTAGCCCATGAGATAGGACGTGAAGAACTGCTCTTGATTGGTGAAGTACCCGATCGCGGACACGACCGCGCCGGCCGCACCGGCGAGAAGGAACTTGCGCTGGTTCTGCGCGAGCTCCGGGAAGATGTGTTCAGCGGTCTCCCTGAGGGCCATGGTCGTTACTTTCTCTCGGTCTCGGCGGCACTCGTTGCGGCCGCAGTGCGATTCTCGTCAAGCCTGCCGCGGTCCGCAGCCGGCACCACATCGAGCGGAGCGTACGCGCTCAACTGCAATGCCCGCACATACGCGACGATGGCCCAGCGGTCGTTGACGGGCACCTGCGTCTGGTAGTCGGGCATGACGCCCCAGCCGTTGGTGATGACGTCGTAGAAGTGCCCGACGGCAGCGTTGCGGAGTCGCTCTTCGCTGAATGACGGCGGGCGCCGGAAGCCGCGACGCACGATCATGCCGTCGCCCAGGCCGCTCTGGCCGTGGCACGGCGAGCAGTAGATGTTGAACCGCTCCTGGCCCCGCGCCATCACCTGATCCGTCACAGGGAACGGGAACACGGTCGTGTCGCTGGCGCCGTCCTTACCGGTCATGAGGAGGCGGTCTTCGTTCAGGTGGCCGCGCGCGACCGTGTTGGCCACGAGCGGACGCGCCGACTGGCCGTTGGGGAAGAAATCGGATCCGCGCAGGCCGCGATACTTGGGCTGGTCGTGCATATCCTGCCTGCAGGCGGCGACGGTCAGCAGCAGCGCCGACGCACCAATCAGGCGGCCGAGGCGACCGTGTCTGAGTTGCTTCGCCACTTGAAACCTATTCCGCAACGGTGGTCACCTCGTGTGCGCCCAGCGTGTCCATGAAGGCCCGCGTGCGCTCGAGATCGAATTGCTTGTCCGTTGCCTCGATGCACAGGAAGAAACGGTTGCGGGTCGCCATGGCGAAGCGGGGCACGTTGAACACCGGGTGATAGGGCATCGGCAGCTTGTTGAGCGCGAACATGCCGAACACCGTGGTGAGCGCGGCACCGAGAATCGTGCACTCGAAGGTCACGGGAATGAACATGGGCCAGCTGAAGAGCGGCTTGCCGCCCACGTTCAGCGGATACGCGATGGCCGACACCCAGTATTCGAGCGAGAAACCACCCACGCCGCCAAGCAAGCCACCAATGAGCACCATCAACGGCAGCTTGGTCTTCTTGAAGCCGATCGCGTGGTGCAATTCCTCGATCGGGATCGGCGAGTAGGCATCTACATCGACAAAGCCCGCCTCGCGAGTCTTGTTTGCCGCGACCACCAGTTGCGTGGCGTTGTCGAATTCGGCCATCAGGCCGTGAATTCCGGAGGTTGGGGTGCTCGCGCTCATCTCAGTGCCCGTGCCCTTCCTGAACCTTCGCTTCCGGCACGATGGTGCGCATTTCGAAGATCGAAATCACCGGCAGGAAACGCACGAAGAGGAAGAAGAGTGTCAGGAACAGACCGACGGTGCCGAAGTAGGTCGACCAATCCCAGAACGTCGGGCGGAACATGCCCCACGACGAGGGAAGGAAGTCGCGGTGCAGACTCAAGACGATGATGACGAACCGTTCGAGCCACATGCCGACGTTCACGACAATCGACATGATGAACAGCATCGGCACGTTCGTGCGGACCTTCTTGAACCACAGCAACTGCGGGAAGATCACGTTGCAGAAGATGAGCAGCCAGTACTCGTACCGATAGGGCCCGGTCAGGCGGTTCATCATCATGAACCCCTCGTAGTAGTTGCCGCCGTACCACGCCATGAAGGCCTCGACGCCGTAGCCGTAGGCCACGATGAGACCCGTCAGCAACATGACTTTTGCCATGTTCTGCAGGTGGCGCATCGTGATGAAATCCTCGAGCCCGTAGAGCGCGCGCATCGGAATGGCCAGCGTCAACACCATCGCAAAGCCGGAGTAGATGGCACCCGCCACGAAGTAGGGCGGGAAGATCGTCGTGTGCCAGCCGGGCACAATGGACACCGCGAAGTCAAAGCTGACCACCGAATGCACCGAGACCACCAGCGGCGTCGACAAGCCGGCGAGCAGCAGATACGCCGTTTCGTATCGGTGCCAGTGGCGGGCTGACCCGCGCCAGCCAAGCGACATGATGCCGAAGACCTTTTGTGCGAACGGCCCCTTCGCACGGTCGCGGAGCGTGGCCACGTCAGGCACGAGGCCGACGTACCAGAAGAGCGCCGACACCGTCGCGTAGGTCGACACCGCGAACACGTCCCACACCAGCGGGCTGCGGAACTGCGGCCAGACCGACATCGAGTTGGGCAGTGGGAAGAGCCAGAAAGCCAGCCACGGACGGCCGGTGTGGAAGAGCGGGAAGATGCCTGCGCAGGCGACCGCGAACAGCGTCATCGCCTCTGCGAAACGGTTGATCGAGGTGCGCCACGTCTGCTTCAACAGCAGCAGAATCGCGGAAATCAGCGTGCCGGCGTGACCGATACCGATCCACCAGACGAAGTTGGTGATGTCGAACGCCCAGCCGACCGGGATGTTGTTGCCCCAGATGCCGATGCCCTTGACCACCAGGTACGAGAGCGATATCAGCAGCAGACCGGCAACACCGGCTGCGGTGAGCAGCGCGAGGTAATAGCCGATTGGCGTGCGCTGGGTCAGGACAATCGAGCTGATCTTGTCGGTGACCGAGGTAAAGGTATGCCCCGGTGCGATCACGACCGGCGTACCGGACCCGGCGACCGGCTCCATCCGATCAGCGAGAGGCGGGTTGCTCTGTGCCATCTAAGCGCTCAGTTCCGGATTCACGTTGCGAACGGCAGCCAAATAGGTCGTCCGCGGCCGTGTGTTCAAATCGGCCAGCATCGAATAGTTGCGTTCCTCGGCTTGCAGCCGCGCGACGCGACTATTCGGATCATTGAGGTCCCCGAAGACGACGGCGTCGCTCGGGCAGGTCTGCTGACACGCGGTCTTGATCTCGCCGTCGGTAATCTTGCGATTCGCCTTCTGGGATTCGATCTTGGCGACCGTAATGCGCTGCACGCAGTAGGTGCACTTCTCCATGACGCCGCGGCTGCGAACCGTGACGTCCGGATTG
>JBEBGB010000871.1:0-2212 GCA_040081675.1 Vicinamibacterales bacterium | reverse complement strand
TTCACACCATGAAACGCGTCAGGGCAAAGCCAGCGTCTGCATCAACCCATTGCCCGGCCTCGCGGAATCCGGCGGCCTCGCCAACGGCGATGATCGCGTCCGCATCCCACTTGTAGGAACTCTCGGTCCAGATCGACTCGCCCTCTTCGAAGGTCAGTTCGAGGTCAGCCGCGCTGATGCGCACGACTTGACGCCGCGTGCAGACCAGATGCATCTCCACGCGTCCCGCATGACTGTTCCAGACGGCTCGATGCTGAAACGCGTCCAGGTTGAAGTTACCCCCGAGTTCGCTGTTGATCCGTTGAAGCAGGTTGCGGTTGAACGCTGCGGTGACCTGCAGCGGATCGTCGTAGGCGAGAAGCAACTCACGCTCAGGCTTGACGAGATCGGCGCCGAGCAGCAGAGCGTCGCCTGGCTCGAGCGACCCGTGAATCTGGCGGAGCAGTGCGTGCGCGCCATCCGGGTCGAAGTTGCCGATGTTCGAACCGAGGAACAAGACGGTCCACGAGCCGTCGCTTCTGAGGCTGGTCAGCTCGCTCAGACCATCCTCATACGTGCCCTGAAACGTGGTGACCTGCGAGCACGGCACCTCGGCGAGCCGGCTCTGTGCGTGGTCGAGCGCAGCTTCAGAGATATCGATGAGATGCACGTGACGGAATCGCGAGCCGGCACGCTCGAGCAGTACCGCCAGCTTCTCGCCGTTCCCGCCGCCCAGTTCGGCAACATTGAGTGGACCTGAGAGGCCCCTGACAATCTGCGACGCGTGTCGGTGGAGCAGCGCCGTCTCCGCTCTGGTGACGCGGTACCACGGCAACTGACAAATGGCATCGAAGAGCGCCGACCCGAGCGCGTCATACAGGTAGCGCGACGGAAGCTGCCGGGGGCTTCGCTGCAGGTACTCCGCAACGTCGGCCGCGAACCCCGCGCGCTCCGGCGCAACGATGGCGTATTCACGCGTCAGCATCAGGCGTTCTCCGCGCAGCGGAAAGTGGCGTAGACGTACGGATATCTGGGCCGGAACCAGTTACGAAAGCCCCGGCGGACGAGAAACCGGGACGTCACAGGAGAGGCACCCTTCATGACGAAGTGCGCGCCATCGAAAAACTCGGCCGAGTACTCCGGATACGAAGGCAGCGGGTTGAAACCATCGAAGGGTCCGAAGACGGTGCTCGTCCACTCCCATCCGTTGCCGATCAAGTCGTGGATGCCAAATGCACTCGCACCTTCCGGATGAGACCCGACCGGCTCGGGATCCCAGCGTCGAAAGTCAAAGTTGCCTGGAACGACGTCCTCGGGTGAGTCGCCCCACGGCAGTGACCGCTCGTGACCCAGAGGCGTTCCGAACGCCGCGCGGTGATACTCCGCTTCGGTTGTAAGTCGACGGCCTTTCCACCGAGCGAACGCGTTGGCTTCGGCCCAGGTGACATAGACAGGCCAGGTTTCGGGGAGCGGCAACGCTTCGAACATGCCCCGATAGCTCCATCCGTTGCCCGCGCGATTCCAGAAGTGTGGATGCTCCAGGTGTTCGGAGTTCACCCACGCCCAATCTTCCGGTCGCCACCACTTCGATTCGCCGTAGCCACCCTCGCGCACGAACTCGAGGAACTGTCCGTTGGTCACGTTGAACGCGTCAATGGTGAATGCAGGCACATCCACTGTGTGTTCGCTCAGCTCGTTGTCCCACGCAAAGGGCTCGACGTGAAGATCGGTGCCCATAGTCGCGAGACCTGCTGGAATGTAGATGCGACGCGACAGATCGACGTGCGTCGCGCCTGCGGCCCCCGACGCCGAGTAACCGGCAGGGGAGCGCTTGCGGTGGTACGGCACCTGGTGCCAGATGTACGCGAGTGTCTCCTGGTGCATCTCCTCGTGCTCGAGAATCGTCCACAGCGCCTGCGCACGGTCGAGTAGTGGGTGACCGGCACGATCGAGGTCAGCCGTGTCGATAGCCTCCAGAACAAGCCGGTCTGCGGCTTCGGCGTACTGCCTGACCACCTCGCGCGACGGCCACGCGGGGTTGCCGCGCGCCACAGCCGCGGCTTCCGATTCAGGGTCGATGCCGCGCGCGAAGATGGACTCGAGGTGTTCGTCGATGCCTGGCCTGCCCAGCGCGTTCTTGACGAGCGTGTTCACCGCGAACGCCGGGATATGTCCCTCGTAGAACACCACAGGGTTTCGCAGCGCGATGGGACGTTCGTAGTAAGCCGCCTCG
>JBEBGB010000870.1:0-2216 GCA_040081675.1 Vicinamibacterales bacterium | reverse complement strand
TCTGAGTCCGCGCCACTTTGTCACGATTCGTCGCACCTGGGGTGGGCCGGCACCTGACGAGACCAGGCGCGCGGCCGCCGTGTCCATTGCGTGCCTCCACGCCGATGAAGCCTGGCTGATAGCGGCAAGTGACGCGTTGTCCGCCGCGCAGCGCCGCCTGGCAGAGAGGGCCGCCGCGCTATGACCTCGAGCCAGCACGACACGCCTGAGAGCGACACGCCCATGACCGGGACCTACGTCGCTGTGTTGATTCTCGAAGCTGTCATCATCGCGGCGCTCTGGGCGCTAGGGCGAATCTACTCGTGAGGGCGTTCGACTGGACGGTGCTGGTCGTCTACTTGACGTGGATGATCTGGGACGGTCTGCGCCGTTCGAAGAATACTGACAAGGTCGAAGGGTATTTTCTCGCCAGCCGGTCGCTGCCGTGGTGGGCGGTGGGGCTCTCGGTGATGGCCACGCAGATGAGCGCCATCACGATTGTCGGTACGACTGGACAGGCGTACCTCACGGGACTGCGCTTCGTGCAGTTCTATTTCGGTCTGCCCATCGCCATGGTCATTCTGTCGCTGACCGTGGTGCCCTTCTTCACGCGGGCAAAGGTCTACACGGCCTACGAATATCTCGAGCGCCGCTTCGACGTCAGGGTCCGCACCGCCACAAGCTTCCTGTTCCTGATCGGCCGTGCGTTCTCCCTGGGCGTCGTACTCGCGGCTCCGGCCGTGGTCATCTCCACGATCCTGGACTGGAGCATTCCGGTCACCGTGCTCGTCATCGCCATTCCCATGGTCTTCTACACCAGCTTTGGCGGCGTGCAGGCCGTGGCGTGGACCGACGTCAAGCAGATGGTTGTGGTGGTGGGCTGCATGAGTGCCGCGGTTGGCGTCCTCATCTGGGGCATCACGCGCGATGTGAGTCTCGGTCAGGCCATCAACCTCGCGGGCGCGACCGGTCGTCTGCAAGCCGTGGACACCCGTTTTGATCTGAGCGAAACCTACACGCTCTGGTCGGGGCTCATTGGCGGCCTCTTCCTGAGCCTGTCCTACTTCGGGTGCGATCAGAGTCAGGTGCAGCGCTACCTGACCGCGAAGTCGATCGACGAGGCTCGCCAGTCGCTCTTGATGAGCGCCTTCGTGAAGATCCCGTTGCAGTTGCTGATTCTCACGACCGGCGTGCTGGTGTTCATCTTCTATAGCTTCCAGACGCCGCCCATGCTTTTCAACCACGCATATGACACACGCGTGGCCTCGAGTCCGTACGCATCGGAGTACTCAGGGCTCCAACGGCAGTTCGACCAGGAGGTTGTCGTTCGTCGAGATGCCGGCAAAGCGAACGACACGGCCGAGTTCCTTGCCTCAGATAGTCGGCTGAAGGCCTTGCGTGCGCAGGCAGCGGACGTGGTGAAGAAGGCCACCGGCGACTCGCGCTACTCGGACGTGAACTATGTCTTCCCGACGTTCATCACGACGCAGCTGCCGATTGGTCTGGTCGGCCTGATGATCGCGTCCATCTTCGCGGCGGCCATGTCCGCGTCCTCGGGCGAACTCAGTGCGCTGTCGTCGGCGACCATCATCGACTTCTACCAGCGACACTTCGTGAAGGGCGCAGACGACGCGCACTATTTGAGGGCGTCGAAAGTGGCGACCGCAGGATGGGGACTGTTCTCGTGTTTCGTCGCGATGTACGCGGCCAACCAGGGGTCGCTCATCGAAGTGGTCAACCGGTACGGGTCGTTCTTCTACGGGTCGATCCTGGGCGTCTTCATCCTGGCCCTGCTCACCAAGCGCGCTACAGCCACGGGCGCTTTCGTGGGGCTCATCGCCGGCATGGCCGTGGTCTTGTCGGTGGCGTTCGGCATGCCGTGGATCGCGTTCCTCTGGCACAACCTGATTGGTGCGGTCGTCGTCGTCGCCGTTGGCATGGCGGTCAGCAGCTTTTCCAAGTGAACGCGCTGCGGCGTCGACTCACGACCTATCACTCGAAACAGGTGCCGGCCGCCATCTGCGCGCTCGGCTAGAGCGTCTTTGAGACCGGTGTAGCGCGTCGTCCCTCCGGCTCGACACCGCGGTCAACCGCCGCTCCAGGGCTCGTCATCGGTGCTCGGCCTGGGTCCCAGACACCCAGGCCTCGAACCGGCCTTGCGCGTCGGTTGTCGGATCACCGCGCGCGGCGCTCGCAAGTCGGGCCGTCACGCTACACCGTTCTCGGAAGTGCCCTAG
>JBEBGB010000869.1:0-2219 GCA_040081675.1 Vicinamibacterales bacterium | reverse complement strand
TGAAGCCTGCCGCCTCGACAGATGAACAATGCGGGAGCCGAGCCGAGCATGTCACGGCGAAGGCCACGCTCGCGGTGCGGAAGTCCGCAGCAGCACCCGCCGCGAGTCCTGCCGGGGTATGGGGCGCAGCACGTGCACAAGGCTCGGTGTGGAACTGGAGAGACCCGTCTGCACCGCCCGCGTCAGGGCAGAGCGACGCGTATAAGCCGAAGGCGAAGGCGCGCCGTGTGCAGCGGGAGTCCGAGGGGACCGTAGTACCGATGATGGCCGCGAAGAACAACGCGACCGGAGGGAAGGGTCCCTGGGGTGAGGGTGCCGTGGACGGAGGTAAGCGCGAGGGCATGGCCGGCAAGACCGGACCCAACTTCCCCGACCGACGTAAGCCGGTCGACAAAGTGCGAGAACTCCAACGACGGCTATGGTCGGTGGCCAAGCGGCAACCGGAACGACGCTTCCATGCGCTGTATGACCGCGTGTGCAGGGGTGACGTCCTGCGCGAAGCATGGAAGCGGGTGAAGCGGAACCGAGGTGCCGCGGGCGTGGATGGTGTGACGCTCGCGAGCATCGAGCAGGACGGGGTCGATGGGTTCTTGCGAACCATCGCCACCGACCTGCGCGCAGGCCGGTACCGACCCGCAGCGGTGCGGCGCCGGTACATCCCGAAGGCCGATGGGAAACAGCGGCCACTGGGCATCCCGACGATACGGGATCGCGTGGTACAGGCGGCGACGCGACTGGTGCTGGAGCCCATCTTCGAGGCGGACTTCCGTCCGTGCTCGTACGGGTTCCGGCCGAAGAAGAGCGCCACCGATGCACTGGAGGCCCTGCGGTTGCGGGGCAGCCAGCGTGGCAACCACGTACTCGATGCGGACATCCGCGACTACTTTGGAACTATCGACCACGAGAAGCTGATGAAGCTCGTGGCTCGAAGGGTCACGGACCGACGAGTGCTCAAGCTGTTGCGGCAGTGGCTCCGGGCCGGGGTGATGGAAGAGGGCGAGGTGCGCACGGCGCTGGCGGGAACGCCGCAGGGCGGCGTGATCTCACCGTTGCTGTCGAACATCTATCTCCACGCCCTCGACGCGACGTGGGAGCGCCGGTGCGCCCATCTGGGCATGCTGGTGCGCTACGCGGACGACTTCGTGGTCATGTGCGACACGGAGGCGGCCTGCATCGAGGCCGAGCAACGCGTGCGGGCGATACTCGCGCGACTGGGACTGGAGCTACACCCGGAGAAGACGAGACGAGTCGACCTGAGCCGGGGACGGCAGGGGTTTGACTTCCTCGGCTGCCACCTGCACAAGCGGATGAGCGGACGCATCTGGGAGAAGGAACGCAAGCGCGTCTACTTCCTCCAGCGCTGGCCGTCTCAGCGTGGTATGCAGCGTGTGCGGCAACGCGTGAAGGAGCGCACTGGACGCAGTCGAAACGGAGTGAAGGATGTGCGGGTACTCGTCCGCGACCTGAATCCGATTCTGCGCGGCTGGGGCAACTACTTCCGCACCGGGAACGCGGCACGCAAGTTCAACCAACTCGACTCGTACGTGTGGCAGCGGCTCCATGCCTTCATGGTGAAGCGCAAGGGGCGGCAGCTTCGCGCGGGCGAGACCGAAGGCTGGACGCGCGAGTTCTTCCATCAGCACGGGCTCCACCGCCTGCGAGGGACGGTCCGGTACCCGGGTAAGTCGCGCATGCCATGGACTGAAATCTCACCCGTAAGCCGTGTGCGGGAAACCCGCAAGCACGGTTTGAAAGGGGGTTCTACCCCTCACCGCGATGTCAGCGGTGTCATGTAGAATCTACCAATGAGCGCCCACGACCGCATCCTCGTCATCGGCTCCGGCGGGCGCGAGCACGCACTCGCCTGGCGGCTCGAGCGCGATCCGGAATCACCCGAGGTCGTGGTCGCACCCGGCAACGACGGTATCGGCCGGGTGTTCCGCTGCATCGCGCTGCGTGACACCGACCCGATGGCGGTGGTCGCGGCCGCGCGTGCCGAACAGGTCTCGCTGGTGGTGGTGGGGCCCGAAGCAGCACTGGCCGCGGGTGTGTCCGATGCCCTCGAGGCAGCGGGCATCGCGGTCTCCGGGGCGTCCCAGGCGGCCGCGCAGCTCGAGTCGAGCAAGTGGTTCGCCAAGCAGGTCATGCGGGAAGCCGGCGTCCCGACCGCGCGCGCCGAGGTCTTCGAGCACAGCCGCGACGCGCTGAACGCACTCGCT
>JBEBGB010000868.1:0-2221 GCA_040081675.1 Vicinamibacterales bacterium | reverse complement strand
ACGAAGGTCTCGCCACGCTCGATGAGCGACGGGAAGAAGCTTCGTTCGATGGACCAGGGTTCGTCCTTGGGAATGCGGTCGAACGTATCGGGTTCGAGCACGTAGATTCCCGCGTTGATCGTGTTGCAGGTGATCTCTTCGGGCTTCGGCTTCTCGAGAAACCGGCTGACGTTGCCCTGTGCGTCGGTTTCGACGAGGCCGTACGCCAGCGGATTCTCGACGGGAGTCAACACGATCGTGGCCTTGGCTTTTCGCTCACGATGGAGCTTCAGCACGGCCCCGAGGTCGACGTTGGTCAGCACATCGCCGTTGAACACCACGACCGATTCGTGGAGCGACTCGCCGGCATAGCGCACGGCGCCGGCGGTACCCAGCGGTGCGGGTTCGACGACGTAGCGGATGTTGAGCCCGGCGGCGTCGCCATTCCCGAAGATCTCTTCGATCCGTCGCGGCTGGTAGTTCAAGCTGAGAATGACTTCGTCGATCTCAGGGACCTGCTTGAGCAGATCGAGCTGATAGTGAAGAAAGGGACGCTCGAAGATGGGAACGATCGGCTTCGGCGTGTGAATCGTGAGCGGGCGCAGGCGCGTGCCTTTGCCCCCTGCGAGCATGATGGCCTTCATGGGCAATCAGCGATGTTATCATGAGCAACTCGCCGCCATGAACCTCCCGAACTCGCTGTCGGTCACGCGGATCTTCCTCGTGCCGCTCCTCGTGGTGGTGCTGCTCACGAAGTTCGAGGGCAGGATGATTCTGGGCGTGCGCAAGGAGCTGGTCGGCGCAGCCATCTTCGGACTCGCCTCGCTGACCGACTGGCTCGATGGCTATCTCGCCCGGCGTCGAGGCCAGGTCACCGCACTCGGTCAGTTCATCGATCCCTTCGCTGACAAGCTGCTCACGATTGCTGCCTTCATCTCGCTGGTGCAGATGGAACTGGCGCCGGCGTGGATGGTCGCGGTCATCATCGGACGCGAGTTCGCGGTCACAGCCCTGCGTGCGCTCGCGCACGCGCGAGGTGTGACGATGCCCGCGTCGCCGCTCGGCAAGATCAAGATGGTGGCGCAGGTGGTCGCCATTCTGGCGCTCATCCTCGGCAAGGATCATCTCCGAGGCTTCTTCGTGATCGGGCAGGTCGCGCTGTGGGTGGTCGTGCTCGCGGCGCTCATCTCGGCCGTCGATTACTTTCGACGCTTCGGTTCGCTCCTCTCCCCGCGCGCTTAAGACGGCTAGTTGTTCGTCGACTTCGTCGGCGCTGGAGCGCCAGGTGGCGGTGCGGGCGGCGCGTTCTTCAGTTCGTCGAGGCGCTTCTTCGCTTCCACCAGGTACTCACTCTGATCGAACTCGGTGATCAGCTTCTCGTAGAGAGGCAGGGCCTCGGCCGGCCGGCTCACCTTGATGAGCGATTCCCCCAGGAAGAAGTAGACACCGTCGCGAGCCGTGAACGTCGGGTCTTCCTTGATCAACGCAGTCAGACGATCGATGGCGCCCGGATACCAGTGAATGCGGAAGTAGAAGCGTCCAACCTCGAACTCGGCTTCGCTCAAGCGATCCTTCGCTTCGCGCAGCCGGTTTCGGACCTCCGGCGCGTAGGTGCTGTTTGGATAGCGCGTGAGAAAGAGTTCGAACTCGCGGACCGTGTCGCGGGTTTCCGACTGATCGCGCTGTGGCGCGCGCATCTGCCTGAAGTGTGCAAGTCCGAGCTTGTACTGCGCGTAATCGGCGCGCGGATGCGTCGGGTAGAAGGACAGGAACTCCTGGAACTCGGCGATGGCCAGGACCAGCGACTCCGACGAACCCTCGCCGATGTACGTGTCGCCAATAGCGAGCTTGGCGTCCGGACGCACAGGGCTCTGCGTGTAGGTTTCGGTG
The DNA here is from genome assembly GCA_040081675.1 of Vicinamibacterales bacterium. Classification (GTDB taxonomy): domain Bacteria; phylum Acidobacteriota; class Vicinamibacteria; order Vicinamibacterales; family CAVVIG01; genus CAVVIG01. Next base: position 352 of record JBEBGB010000868.1, on the reverse strand, counting down.
ACCTGCTTGAAGAACTCGCGCGCGGTGAGCCACTTCTTGTTGTCGAGTGCGACCTTGCCTCTGTCGTAGAGAAACTGGTCGGGTTGGGTCGTGCCGGGAGGAACCGCCCGGCGTCCATTGGCCGATGCACACCCCGAAGCCGCAGCCAAGGTGGCAACGAAAACCGCCAGCGCTGTTGTTCGGCCCCACACTGTCGTCATGTTCACAAGCATCCGTTCAGCCACTCGTATTCCGCCGCAAGCCCACGCCGCAGATCCCACGTGGGTGCGAAGCCCAGGTCGGTTCGAGCCAGCGTCGTGTCCGCGTAGGTGTGTCGCATGTCGCCCTTTTGATCGGCTTCGCGCGCCAGGAC
>JBEBGB010000867.1:0-2228 GCA_040081675.1 Vicinamibacterales bacterium | reverse complement strand
GCCAGAATCGTGGCCAGGACGATCTCGCCGGCCTGGACGTTCTTCTCCTTCGTCACATCGATCCACTCGTCGAGCGCATGGGAACGGCCGCCGGCTCCGCGCCCGATGGTGATCGCCGGCATGCCCATGCTGATCGGGACGTTCGCGTCGGTGCTGCCGATCTCGAACGAGGGGTTGAAGCCAAACGACCGAGCGACCGCTGCGGCGGCTTGCACGAGGTACGCGGAGCTGGGAGTCGCGCCAGAGGGCCGGTCGCCAATCAGCTTCACGTCGGCGACAATCCGCCCCTGGGCCGTGCTCCGGGCACGGTTCTCTTCATCGACAGCTTCGCGCACCGTCCGCTGGAACGCCTCGTCTATCTTCTTCAATTCCTCCGGCGACTCCGAGCGCATGTCGACGAGCATGTGCATTTCTGTCGGGATGGAGTTGACCGATGTGCCGCCGCCCACGACACCTACGTTGAAGGTCGTCCGCGGAGTGGCGGGCACCTGCAGCTTGCCGAATTTCGCCATCGCGTTCGCGAGTGCAAACGCAGGACTCACCAGACCAAACGCGCCGTAGCTGTGACCACCTGGGCCTGAAAACGTGACGCGGTATCGATGACTGCCAAGCGCGCCGGTGACGATGCCGTCTTGAGTGCCGCCATCGATGGAGATGAAGCTCTTGATCCGGTCCTTGTACTTGCCCTTCTGCAGCAAGAATTTTGCACCGCGCAGATCGCCCTCGCCTTCTTCGCCGACGTTGCCGACAAAGAGAATGTCGCCAGGTGTCTGAACCTTGGCCGCGTCCATGGCGCGGATGACGCTGAGCATGAGCGCCAGCGCCCCGGTGTCGTCGCCGGCACCAGGCGCAAGCAGGCGTGTGCCGTTCCTCTTGACGGTGACATTGGTGCCTTCCGGAAACACCGTGTCGAGATGAGCCAACACCGCCAGCATCGGCGCGCCTCCGGTGCCTCGGCGGATGCCCATGACGTTGCCTTCGGCGTCGGTTTCGACGTCGGTCAGCTTGGCCGCCCGGAGCATCTCCAGATAAGCCGCGCCTCGCTTCTGTTCCTTGAACGGCGGCGCGGGAATCTCGGTGAGCGTCACCAGCTCTTTCACGAAGCGCTCGTGGTCCGCGTCGAGGAAGGCCTTCGCGTCCCTGAACGGTCCACTCGAGACGATGGTCTGCACACGCTGCTCTGCGGTTTGCGCCGAGGCGCTGGTGGCAACTCCGCCACTGAGCAGCAGCGCGAGGAAGAGAATCGTGACCTGCTTCGACACCAGTGAACCTCCCGCGAGAAGCGGAAAAACTAGCGAGGCTGCGCCTCAGATCGGCGAGCAGGTTCGGAGGAGCTCCGCCTCGCTAGTTGCCCTAGCTTGCTTGCCCGCCCATCCGGGCGGGCCAGAGTCTTGAACGGCGACAAAGACGTGAACGCATCGGATTCGAATCGTTCAAGACTCGGGGGGCATCATGGATCAGTTCAACGCTCCAGAGAAAGGGCTTATGCCCAGTCGGTTGCGAAGGCGGACGCGCTAGAATCGCCGTCATGCGACGAATGCTCCCGCTGCTGGTCTGCCTCGCTCTTGTCGTGCCCGCCGAAGCCACCAGGCAACCGGTCCGCGCCAGGCACGGCCTGGTCGTGGCTATGGAGTCGCTGGCCGTCGACGTGGGCGTGGGTGTCCTGCAGAGGGGCGGCAACGCCGTCGATGCCGCCGTCGCGGTCGGCTTCGCCATGGCGGTCACTCATCCGTTTGCCGGCAACATCGGCGGCGGCGGCTACATGCTCATTCGCATGGCCGACGGCCGGGCGACGTTCATCGACTTTCGCGAGCGCGCACCCGAGGCATCCACCCGCAACATGTATCTCGATCCGCAAGGCAACCTGACGCGCGACAGCATCGAGGGATGGCGTTCGTCGGGCGTCCCCGGCTCGGTCCGCGGCTTCGAGCTCGCGAACACGAAGTACGGCACGCGGAAGTGGGCCGATAACCTTGCTCCGGCTGTCGATCTCGCGACCAAAGGCTATCCGGTCTCCTACCCCCTCTCAGAGGGTCTGAAGGGCTCCCGGGACCTGGGACGCGACCCCGAATCGAAGCGCATTTTCCAGCGAGATGGACGCTTCTTCGACGTGGGCGAGACGCTCGTGCAACCCGAGTTGGGTCGGACGCTGCAGCGAATCGCTGCCAACGGCCCCAACGAGTTCTACGAGGGAGAGACGGCGAAACGCTTCGCGGAGGAGATGGCCA
>JBEBGB010000191.1:0-8733 GCA_040081675.1 Vicinamibacterales bacterium | reverse complement strand
CTCTAGTGCAGGGTCGGCGCGCCGCGCAACGACATGACCTTGGTTCAGGGCGTCGGCTCGATGCGCAGCACAGCGCCGTCGTCTTCGTCGGTCAGCAGGTACAAGAGGCCGTCAGGGCCCTGGCGCACTTCACGAATTCGTTGTCGGAGATCGGTGAGCATGGACTCCCGTCGTATCTCCTCCATCTTCGCGTTGAACACGATCCGTTGCAGGTGTCCCGTGCCCAGGATCTCGCCCTGGCGCATGGCGCCAACGAAGACGTTGCCTTTCCACGCCGGGAACCGGTCGCCCGTGTAGACGGCCATGCCAGATGCCGCGATGGACGGAATCCAGGTGACCAGCGGCGACTCCATGCCCTCGCGGGTCGGGTGTTCGGAGATGCGCGGCCCGGGATAATCGCGGCCGAAGCTCACAAGCGGCCAGCCGTAGTTGCGGCCGCTCCTGATGATGTTGATCTCGTCGCCGCCGTTCGGCCCGTTCTCGTTGTTCCACAGTTCCCCGGTTACCGGGTGGACGATGAGAGCCAGCGAGTTGCGGTGGCCGAGCGTGAAGACTTCAGGGCGATGCCCAGGACGACCAACAAACGGGTTGTCCTCGGGCACTGAACCATCGTCTCGCAGGCGAAGAATCTTGCCGCGCAGGCTCGCCGGATCCTGCGCCATGTTGCCGATGTTGCCTCCGGTTGACATGTACAGCATTCCGTCCCGCCCGAAGGCGATACGGCTATTGACAGCCGACGATCCCACCGGACCCGGGTCGGTCACCACGATGTCCTTCACGTCGACGAGCGATCCGTTCTCGAACCTGGCCCGGGCAAGCGCGGGCGTCCCGCGATCCTTGTCAACCGGCTTGATGTAGGTCAGATAGACCAGATGGTTCTCGGAGAAGCGCGGGTGAAGCGCGATGTCCTCGAGGCCTCCGAGTCCGGCTGCCCGTACGGACGGCACACCACCGACGGGCGTCGGGTCGAGCACGCCGTTCCTGATGATCCGGAGTCGTCCTGGCCGCTCGGTCACCAGCATGCTGCCGTCCGGGAGGAATGCCAGCGCCCACGGGTGCGAGAGTCCGCGCGTGAGCACGCTGACGCGGATGCGGTGCTGCTCGGCGGTGTCGAAGACGTACGGCTCGGGCCGTAGCGCCGACGCTGTGAGCCCAGGGCGAGCCTGTTCCTGTGCGGCGCCGAGGCCTGACAGGCCCAGCAGGACACACGCAGTGCTGCAGGCAAACAAACGGACGGTCATGAGGCCCCTCCGGAAATGCAATGGCGCGAGTATATGCCGACGAGTTGAGGCGGGAGCCGCACTTTCGTGGGAACATTGGAGGATGCGAGCGGAAGTGCGACTACGCGTACCCAACATGAAGAACCGCGTCAAGAACGCGGAAGGCTACCCGATCGACCACGCCGAGATGCGGTTCCGGAAGATCATCGAGGTCAGCGAGATCCCCCACGCGGGCGATCGGCTTGCACTCTCCACAGCGGGGGGACGCGTGCTGCACGCCTCGATTGTGAGAGTGGATCTGGATGAAGAACGTCAACTCTTCATCCTGTCGTGCCAGTACGCAGAGCGGATCATTACGGCGGACGACTACGCAGCACTGAGCGACGACCCCGAGTGGCAGCTGAAGCATCTGTTGGATAACTGAAAATCCGGTCGGACCCGCCCGCTCCCCCGTATAATCGGCCCACTTCTGGAGGGTACATGCGGAGGATCGTCTCGGCGCTCGCAGTCGCGGTCACGTGTTGCGTCGGCAGCGCCCTGCTACGTGCACAGGCCGACCCCCCTGCCACAAACCCGTTGGCCAATGACCCCGACGCGATTCAGATCGGCATGGGGCTCTTTCGCTCGCGATGTGCCGACTGTCACGGCATGGACGCGCGCGGCGTTCGCGGCCCCGACCTCACGCAGGTGTGGGCGTCCGGCCGCTCGGACCCCGGCCTCTTTCGCACGCTGCGTCGAGGCGTGCCCGGCACCGAGATGCCGTCCGTTGGTCCGCGCACGCCAGACGATGAGATTTGGAAGATCCTTGCGTACCTGAAGACCATTGCGGCGCCCACGGCGGTCGCGACAGTCGCCGGCAACGCACCCCACGGCCAGCAGGTATTTCGCGCGCAGTGCGCCGGCTGTCACCGCGTCGACGGCACGGGCGGGCGGCTGGGTCCCGACTTGTCACGCATCGGCGTTGCGCGCGCTCGCGGAGCGCTGGTGAACCGCGTGCGAGGCGCGACCGAAGATTTCCTGTCCGGCTATGAGCCCGTCGTCATCACGCTGAAGAACGGGCAAACGGTCCGAGGCGTGCGCAAGAACGGCGATCTGTTCTCGGTGCAAATCATGGACGGTCGCGAACGCATCCAGGGCTATCTGAAAAGCGACGTCCAACAAGTCGTCGACGGCAAGCAGTCGGCGATGCCGGTGTTCGGCCCGGATCGGCTGAACGAGTCGGACCTGAACGATCTGCTCGCCTATCTCGCCACACTCAAGGGCTTCGACCCATCGGTCCAGTAAGCCAAGGAGCATCACGAACCATGCGTCACACAGTCTCGCGTCTCGCACGACTCGTTCTCCTGCTGGCCTTCGTGTTCGGGGTCACGCTCGTTGCGCAACAGGGTGCGCCTCCCGGCCCGGTGAGCAACCAGGAACTCGTTGACGGTCTGAAGGCCGACGGCGCCAGCTGGCTCACCTTCGGCGGCAACTACGCAAACCACCGCTACAGTCCGCTCACGCAGATCACGCCAGACAATGTGGCGAAGCTGCAGCCGACGTGGAGCTTCCAGACGGCGACGCTCGGCAATTTCGAGACGACGACGCTCGTGCGCGACAACGTGCTCTACGTCACGGGGCCGCAAAACGTCGCGTGGGCAGTGGATGCGCGCAGCGGCAGGCAGATCTGGCGCTACCGCCGGGAACTCCCGGACAACCTCACCGCGTGCTGCGGGCTTGTAAACCGTGGCTTTGCGGCGCTCGGCGATCGCCTGTTCATGGTGACGCTCGATGCGCACTTGCTGGCGCTCGACATGAAGACCGGCGCCGTCGTCTGGGACGCGACCCTCGAGGACTACAAGATCGGCTACGCCTCTACACTCGCGCCTCTGGTGGTGAAGGACAAGGTGATCGTCGGTGTCGCCGGCGGCGAGTACGGCATTCGCGGTTTCATCGATGCCTACGACGCACAGAGCGGCAAGCGCGCCTGGCGCTTCCACACGATCCCCGGTCCGGGAGAACCCGGCTTCGACTCCTGGCAAGGCGACTCTTGGAAGATCGGCGGGACGGGTGTGTGGGTCACGGGCGCGTACGACCCCGAAACGAACGCCGTCTTCTTCGGAACCGGCAACCCCGGACCCGACTATCACGGGCCGAGCCGCGAGGGCGACAACCTGTACAGCTGCTCGCTGGTGGTGCTCGATCCCGACACCGGCAAGCTGAAGTGGCACTACCAGTTCACCCCGCACGACGTGCACGACTACGACTCGACCGAGGTGCCCATCCTGGCCGACCTCACCATCAACGGACAGCCGCGCAAGACGGTGATGTTTGCCAACCGCAACGGCTTCTACTACACCCTCGATCGCCTCACCGGCAAGGTGATTGTGGCCAAGCCGTTCGTCCTGACGACGTGGGCCAAGTCGATAGACCCACAGGGCCGGCCCATGCTGGAGGCGGGTCACACGCCGGATGAGAAAGGCGAGCGGACGTGTCCGGATCTCACCGGAGGCACCAACTTCTGGCCTCCGTCCTATGATCCGCGCAGTCGTCTGTTCTTCGTCAATGCGCGGGAGGCCTGCGCCACTTTCTACGGCTACAAGTCTGAGTACGTCCCCGGGCAGCGCTTCACCGGAGGCGCGCAACAGCTCGTGAACACCCGAGACGAGAAGCCGTTCGGCGCCTTCCGCGCGATCGATCCAACGACCGGCGAGCGCAAGTGGGAATTCCTGATGCCGACACCGTCGCGCGCGGGCATCCTCACGACCGCGTCGAACCTGCTGCTCTCCGGAGACGGAGAGGGCAACCTCCTTGCACTCGATTCGCGAAGCGGCAAACTGCTCTGGCGCTATCAGATGGGTGCCACGCTGCATGGCACGTCGCCCATCACCTACATGCTCGATGGCCGCCAGCAACTGCTGGTACCGTCAGGCACCACGCTGACGGCGTGGGCGTTGCCACAGGAGGCTGCGCGGTAGCGGTTCAGACGCGAGTGGTCAGAGCGACAGTTGGATTCCAACTTCCACCACCCGGTCCGGCGGAATCTGGAAGAAGTTGGTCGCACGGCGTGCGTTGCGCGAGAGGAAGACGAACAGCTTGTCGCGCCACTCGGCCATACCCAGCCGTCCGTGCACATGCACGAAGAGCGTGAGATGGGCGAGGTAGAACGTCGTGTCCTCTGGGTCCCAACTCAGGCCGAACTGTCGCGCCTTGTCGAGCGCCTTGGGCACGTTCGGCATCTCCATGAACCCGAACCGGGCGACAACGCGCCAGAACCCATCCTGCAGTCGTTCCACCTCGATCGATTGTGTCGGGTCGACCACCGGAATGTCGACGATGGAGACGGTGAGGAGAATGACCTGCTCGTGCAGCACCTTGTTGTGCGTGAGGTGGTGTACCAGAATCGGCGGAGCACCTTCGGGTCGTGCGGTCATGAAGATGCCAGTGCCCGACACGCGATACGGCGGCTTCTGATGGACCTCGTCGAAGAAGCGCGACAGCGGCACTTCGGTTTCTGCCAGTCGGCGCACGACCAGCAAACGTCCAGTGTGCCAGGTCGACATGACAGCGTAGATCAGTCCCGCCACTAACAGCGGGAACCACCCGCCGTATTCGATCTTGATCACGTTGGCGCCGAAGAACGCCAGGTCGATCACGAGGAAGATCCCAGCCACCGTTGCGGCAAGCGGCGTGCCCCATCCCCACCGCTCGCGCGCCACGACAAACGCCAGCATCGTCGTAATGACCATCGTCGTCGTCACAGCCATGCCGTATGCGGCGGCGAGATTGGTCGACGTGCGGAAGCCAAACACCAGGCCCACCGTGGCAACCATCAGCATCCAGTTGATTTCGGGAATGTAGACCTGCCCCTTTTCGTGCGCCGATGTGTGATGGATGTCGAACCGCGGCGAGTAGCCGAGTTGAATCGCCTGCTGCGTCAGCGAGAACGCGCCGGAGATGACGGCCTGCGAGGCAATGACGGTCGCCAGCGTCGACAACACCACCATCGGGTACAGCGCCCAGCCGGGCGCCAGGTGGAAGAACGGATGCTCGCGCGCGCTCGCATCGGCAAGCAGCAATGCACCCTGCCCGAGGTAGTTCACCAGCAGCGCCGGCAGGACGAGCGAGAACCAGGCGATACGAATTGGCCGCCGGCCGAAGTGTCCCATGTCGGCATAAAGCGCCTCGGCGCCGGTGACCGACAGAAACACCGACCCCAGGGTGAGAAACGCCGCCAGGCCCTGATGCCACAAGAAGGACAAGCCAAACAGGGGGTCGAAGGCCTCGAGCACGATCGGGTTACCGACGATTTTCGGGAGACCGAGCAACGCCAACGTAATGAACCACACGATCATGATCGGCCCGAAGATGGTGCCGATGCCGGCCGTGCCTCGGTGCTGCACCAGGAAAATCCCGACCAGAATCACAACGGTAATGGGCACGACAAATGGCTCGAAGACGTTGGTGGCCACACCGAGCCCCTCGACCGCACTCAACACCGAGATAGCCGGCGTGATCATGCCGTCGCCGTACAGGAGTGCGGCGCCGAACAGGCCAATCGCCACGAGAGTGCCGTGCGCGCTCTTGCCAGCCTTCGTGCGTACGAGCGCGACCAAGGCCAGGATGCCGCCTTCCCCACCGTTGTCCGCCCGCATCACAAAGAGCAGATATTTGATGGTGACCGTGACAATGAGCGACCAGATGATCAGGGAGAGGACGCCGAGCACGTTCTCTTCCGACACCGGGATCGCGTGCGACCCCGCGAAGCATTCGCGGAGCGCATAGAGAGGACTCGTGCCGATGTCACCGTAGACAACGCCCAGAGCCGTGAGGGTCAGGAAGGCAACGCGCGATGGTCTCTGGTTGGTCAACGTGTGGTCGAGATCCCCGTCTTATCGCTGGAACCGCACCTGGATGCGGGCCTGACGATATTCGGAGTTGTAGAAGGTGCCGAACGCCGGCGAGGAGCTGTTCGCCTGCACATCGGACGGAAGAAAGGAGCTGAGCGCGTTGTCGACGCGCACGCCAATCCAGGGTCGGTACTTGCCAAAGGTGAATCGGTGCTCGAGTCCGGCATCGACGCGCGCATACACCGGAAACCGGCGTCCGTTGCGAGGGCCGACAAAATCGAGCCATTCATCGACTACAGAGTATGGCAGACCAGTGCGCCAATCGAGCGCTCCGACAAACAGCCAATTCTGAAGAGGCGTGGCTCGCCACCGGGTGAGCAGCCGGTGCGGCACGTCGGTACTGGCGGGTCCGTACTCGTCCCGGCCTACCACCGGCCACAACACGGCATCGTAGAACGAAGTCAGCGCATTCAGGTTCGACTTCGCGATGGAACGCACGTAGGACACGGTGATGTCGACCCGGGTGCCGGCGACATAGTGGGCGCTGACCTCGGCCTCGTGGTAGACGGAGCGCCCACTGCTATTCAGCCGCAGGGTCGGCTCGGCCACCGATGAGGCCCTGTTCAGCAGCAATTCGTCGCGTCCGTCACGCGCGATCACGCCGGCGTGCGCTGACCAGCGCGCGTTCAGCTTGTGGTCCAAGGCCACGTCCCAGGCCATGCTGCGCGCCGTGCGAAGGCTGGGATCGGTCTCGTGCGCGACACGCACGGGTGACGCAAGACGGGTCACGCCGTCTGACGCAAATCGCGTGTCGGTGGCCGACTCATACTGATCGAATACACCCGCCACCGAAGGTGTCCGCTCGAAGAAGAGGCCGAAGCCCCCACGAATCACCGAGCTGCCGTCGGGCCTCAGCAGGTACGCAGTGCCGATGCGCGGTGTGAGATTGTAGCGGCCAAGCACGCCGTCGCGATCGAGTCGCGCGCCGATTTCCGCATACCAACGATCTCCTGGCTGGATGCGGTCCTGCGCGTAGGCGGCGAAATCAGTACTCACGTCCTTCTGCGCCGTCGGTCCAGACGCGAAGTCGAGCCGTCTCGCAAGCGTGCCGTCCGAGCGACTGATCAAGACAGTACGGCTGCTGCTGGTGCTCGCGTACCGGTTGTGAAGCAGATCGACACCGGCCTTGTACAGGTTCAACCCGGCCCGGCCGCGGGACGCGCCGGATACCGATTCGATGAACTGAAGCGTCGTCGCCTCGCGGTGCTGCCGGTTGAAGAAGTTCCCGAGCGTGTCCTCCGGCAGCAGGTTCATTGGCGAGGGCCCGCGAGGCATGACGTCGGTGCTGTACCGATGTGCTTCGACAGTCGTCTCGGTGAAGAGCTTGTCGCTCCAGATCGAGCGCTCGGTTACGCCGGCGGTGCTCACGTTGTCCCTCATGTTCACCGAGGCGTCGGGCGGTGTGAAGGTACCGAGGGTGGCTTCACGGACCCTGGCAGGAAAGAGTCCCACGGCACCGACCAGGCTGTGTCGCGACGACAGAACGGCGTCGAGCCGTGTGAACGAGCTGAAACGGTCGGAGCGCTTCAATTCGTTCTGCGGTCGACTCGCAACATCGTTCGTGCGGTAGCGATACTGCACCGCCTGCTCGATGAACAGCCTGTCCTTGATGAGTGGACCGCCTGTCTCGCCACGCGGCGACAACGCGGAGACACCCTTGATGTTGAATACAGACCCGCGTTTCACTCGAAACGCCGGTTCGAGGTTGTTCAACCGTGTCTTCCATTGGTCGCCGGCCTTCCGCGTTCGAATGAGCACGAGCCCAGACGAGAATCGGCCGTACTCCACGGCATAAGGATTCGGCAACACCGTCACGGTGTCGACGGCGTCGTCAGGCAACGACACCTTGGAGAGTCCGGTTGACGGATCGACGAAGGCACCCGGTCCCAATTGGACCGTGGCCTGACTCGGCCGGCCTCCTTTGATGCTCACCCCTCCTGGCACTTCGATCACGCTGGCGAGCAACCGCAGCGCATTCGACAGTCCGCCGCCGCCGGTGACCTCGTCGATCTCCCGGCCCGACAATCCATCACTCGCTGCGAGCGTCCCGGTCGAGGGCACGAACGCGGTGGCCACAACCACCTCGACGCGCTCCGACATGGAGGCGATGCGCAGGTCGGCCTTGAGGGCCACCTCGCCCTGCGACGTCACCAGCGGCAGCGTGAGCGTGTCGAATCCATCGAGCGACACGACAATCGCGTAGCTTCCAGGAGGAACGGCGTCGAAACGGAAGGCACCGTCGCCGTCGGACGTCGTGGTGGCAACCGCAGCGGACCGCAGCGTCAGGGTGACGAGGGCGCCTCCGAGGGGAATGGTCGCGTTCTGCGTCGTCACTACGCCCGACACTATGGCCGCCTGGTCTGCCGAAGGGGATGCGGGAGAGGCCGGGCGCGCTTGCGCCAGAAGAACAGGCGTGAACGCGTTCGAACTGAGGCACCACAGCGAGATCACGGCCAGCGCGAGCGGGAAACGGTTGCGCGCGAGGCGCAGAGGATCGTGCATCGAGTGGATCAATTGTACGGCTGCGGGCAGAACCGTCACGTAAAGGTTCGGGCGGGGTCGCCGGGGAGTCACGCGCCCGACCAGCGACTCGGCGTCGAGGACGACGACCGATCGAAGAGGCG
>JBEBGB010000866.1:0-2237 GCA_040081675.1 Vicinamibacterales bacterium | reverse complement strand
TTCACCGGCACGAGCTCTCGCTGGGAAGGCCGCACCGCACCGTGGAAAGCCGGCTGGAAAAACCTGCACGAGCCCGGCAAGTCAGCGCTCAAGGCCGACCTCATCGTTGAAGGGCAAGGCCCGCTCTCGCTGTCGCGCGTCTGGAACACCGACGCGCTCGCAGACGCCGAGACCGCGGTGTCCGCGAAGGGCAAGAAAGACAAGCCGCTGTCCACACTTGGCTGGGACGCGAGCCTCGCCACGTTCAGGCCGTTTCTCTCGTACAACGAGCTTGGCACGATGCTCGACGAAGGGCCGTCGAAACTCTACGACGCGCTCAGCAGCGTCCTCGGCCTCGAAGAACTCACCGCGGTGCAGACGCGACTCGTGAACGCTCGCAAGTCGCGCGAGTCGCTGGTAACCGCTGCGAAGAACGGCGCCAAGGAGCTGGCGCAGAGGCTCGCCGCTGTCGATTCGAACGACGATCGCTTCGGCAAAGCGCTGGTGGCTCTTGGGGCGAAGAACCAGGACCTGTCCGCGCTCGAAGCGCTCGTCCTCGGTGACGCTGCTCCAGAGGAGAGCGTGGTGTCTCGGCTTCGGCAAATCGCCAGCCTCACGGCGCCGGATGAACAGGCTGTGGCCGCGATGGTTGAGAAGCTGCGCACGGTCGAGCGCTCGTTCGCGCAGGTGGCCGGCACGAACGCGCAACGCGCACGCCAGCGCGCCGATCTGCTGGACGCGGCAGTGTCGGTTCATGCCGCTGAGCCGTCGCCCGACTGCCCCGTGTGCGGCGCAAAGAAGCGACTGTCTGACGCCTGGCTGCGCTCCACACAGATGGAGATTGCCGCCCTTCGCGACGAGGCACGCAGCTTCGACACCGCGAGTAACTCGCGTCAAACGGCCATGACCGAAGCGCTGCGGCTCATTACTCAACCGCCGCCCGTCTTCGCGCAGTCCACCCTCCTCGGCCTGGCCGCGCTCCCCACGGCGCGAGAGCAGTGGGCCGCGTGGGGTTCGGGACGCGACCTCACAGATGGGTCCGCGCTGGCGGAGCATTTCGAGCAGCACGTGCTCGCACTGGTCGAAGCCGTGAACGCACTTGCCAACGAGGCGCGCGACGAAGCGCAGAAGCGCGACGATGCCTGGCGTCCCGCGGCAGCGTCGATTGTTGAATGGCTATCCACCGCGCGGAAGGCGCAGACCGCGCAAGGCGCCATCGCCGACCTGAAGCAGGCGGAAGCCTGGTGGAAAGAGGTGAGTGAGCAGATGCGCAACGAGCGCTTCGCGCCGATCGCCAGGAAGGCGATGGACACCTGGAAGCAACTGCGCCTGCAGAGCAATGTCGACCTTGGAGACATCGATCTCGAAGGCACTGGAGTGAAGCGCAAGGTGGCGCTGCGAGTGACGGTAGATGGCACCCCGGCCGAAGCCGTCGGTGTGATGAGCCAGGGCGAACTGCACGCGTTGGCGCTGAGCCTCTTCCTGCCGCGCGCCACGCTGGCCGAGAGTCCGTTCAGGTTCATCGCCATCGACGATCCGGTGCAGTCGATGGATCCATCGCGCGTGGACGGCCTCGCACGCGTCCTCGGCGAGGCGGCCACGACGCGTCAGGTCATCGTGTTCACACACGACGACCGACTGCCAGAGGCGGTCCGTCGTCTCGGCATTCCCGCCACCGTGATTGGCGTCACGCGTCGCGAGCGCTCTGTGGTGGAGTTACGCAACGCACTCGACCCGGTTCAGGCGTACCTGGACGATGCCCGGGCGATCGCGAAGACGTCCGAGTTGTCTACGAGTGTGATTGCGCGCGTCGTGCCCGGCTTCTGCCGCGCGGCACTGGAGGCCGTGTGCATGGAGAAGGTCCGCGCGAAGCGGCTTGGCAAGGGCGCCCGACACGAAGACGTGGAGCAACTGCTGCTCGAGAACGGTAAGACGCACCCGCTGATGGCCCTCGCGCTGTTCGACGATGAGAAAAGGACGGGCGAGGTGCTGTCGCGCCTGAACAAGATTGGGTCGTGGGCGGCCGACGCGTTCAAGGCATGCAAGGAAGGCGCACACGAAGCGCATGCTGGGGACATCGTCGAGCTGATCGATTCCACGAAGAAGCTGACCGCGCAACTGCGGAGTCTGGCGTGAGGTCGAGCGGCGAAGACACTGTCGCTCGCGAGCTGCTGACCGAAGCCAGGCGGCTCGTTGACGCCCCTGGAGCACAGACACAGGGGCTTTGGCCGCGCGCGTCGGCGCTGCTTGCTCGGCAA
>JBEBGB010000865.1:0-2238 GCA_040081675.1 Vicinamibacterales bacterium | reverse complement strand
TCTGCCTTGATGTCCTTCGTGCTGCCGTCGGCGAGGGTCGCCTGAATCGCCACGCCGTCGCTGCTCGCCACCGCGCTGGTCACCTTTGCGCCGGTGAAGGTGGCAATGCCCTTCTTACGAAACGATTTCGCGAGTTCGGCGGACACCGCATCGTCTTCGACTGGCACGAGCCGCGGCAGCAGTTCGAGAATCGTGACGTCGCTGCCAAAACTCTTGAAGATGGAGGCGAACTCGACACCCACCGCGCCGCTGCCCATGATCGCGATCGACCTGGGCACCTCTTTCATGTGAATCGCTTCGTCACTCGTGATGATGCGCTCGTGATCGATGGTGATGCCCGGCACGCTGCGTGGCGAGGATCCGGTCGCGACGATGATCTCCTTGCGAGCGCGGAGCGTCTGTGTCTCGCCTTCGAAAACCTCGACGCCGCCGTTGCCCGTGAGGCGCGCTGTGCCCTTGATCCACGCGATCTTGTTCTTCTTGAACAGGAACTCGACACCCTTGGTGAGGCCCGTCACGATCTTGTCCTTGCGGGCGTGCACCTGCTTCATGTCGATGCCGATCGTCACAGGACCGCTGACGGCCCCCGTGACGACCGCGTCGGGCTGGCCTGAAGCGCCCTTCATGTCCTTGCCGATCGCCGCTACATCGGTCCCGATGGTGATGCCCCACTCTTTCGCGTTCTGAACGATCTTCAGCGCGTGGGCATGTTCGAGCAGCGCCTTCGTGGGAATGCAGCCCCAGATGAGGCACGTCCCTCCGAGAGCCTTCTGCTTTTCCACCACGGCGACGGTGAGTCCGAGTTGCGCGGCGCGAATAGCCGCCACGTAGCCCCCGGTGCCGGCTCCAATCACGACGACGTCGTATTCGTTGGTCATTTCTTCAAGGAGGACAGTGGAACGAAAGATGTAGTCGTGGTCTTCGTCGGCGGTCGTGCGGTGTCGACGATCGGCTCGGCGTCACTCAGACCCGCGGCGGCTTCGAGTCGGTTGACTCTGGCTCTCAACTGGCCGATCTCGTACCGAAGTTCCCAATAGGATTCGGCCAGGCGCTCGGCCCGTCGTCCCGCGCTGCGGGCCTGAAACAGTGCGATTCCGGCGGCAAGCAGAGCGGTGCTGGCCAGGAGCAGAGCAAAGGTCAACAAAACAGGTACGTTAACGAACGGCTTGCAACAGTGTCAACCGCCTGCGAGAATTGCGCGGTTCCCACCCGGACAGCATGAGCCTGAAACCGAAGACCGTTCTGGTCGTCGACGACGACGAGAGCATGCGCGACATGGTCGCGTCGATACTCAAGCGCGAGTTCCGCGTGTTGAGGGTCGGCACGGGCGAAGCTGCGCTCGCCGTCCTCAGCAAGGACGAGGTGGACCTGCTGCTGCTGGACGTGCGCTTGCCCGGCATCTCCGGCTTCGAGGTCTTGAACATCGTCAAGGAGAACTACGCGCCGATTGAAGTGATCATGATTTCGTCGATCACCGATGTCGAGACCGCCGTACAGGCAATGAAACACGGCGCCTATCACTATGTGACGAAGGACATCGATCACGATCAACTGCGATCGATTGTCCATAACGCGGGCGAGCGTCAGGATCTGAACCGACAGGTGCTCGCGCTCTCCGCGCAGGTCGCCGATCAGACTGGACGCGAATTTATCGTCGGTCCGAGCCGGCTGACGCGCGACATCATCGATCTCGTTCACAAGATCGCCCGGCTCTCGGCGACCGTGCTGATCCTCGGCGAAAGTGGAACCGGGAAGGAACTGCTGGCCAGGTTGATCCATCGCGAGTCGGGCGAGCCTGACGCGCCGTTCATACCAGTCAACCTGGCGGCTATTCCCAAAGAGCTAGTCGAGAGCACGCTGTTTGGCCACGAGAAGGGCGCCTTCACCGGTGCCATGCGTCAGCAGTTGGGAAAATTCGAACTCGCCGCCAATGGAACGCTGTTCCTGGACGAGATTGGCGACTTGCGCCAAGACTTGCAGTCGAAGCTGCTGCGCGCGATCCAGGAGGGCGAGATCGAACGGGTTGGCGGCGAGAAACCCATCACGACCAGTTTCCGACTGATTGCCGCGACCAACGTGGACCTCGAGAAGGCGGTCAAGGAAGGTCGCTTCAGAGAAGACCTCTATTACCGCGTCAATGTCATTCCCATCAAGATGCCGGCGCTGCGAGAGCGGTCCGAGGACATTCCTCAACTGGCCGAGTTCTTTCTCAATCGCTACAACACACGCTTCCATAAG
>JBEBGB010000864.1:0-2241 GCA_040081675.1 Vicinamibacterales bacterium | reverse complement strand
GCTCGTTGTGATACAGACGGTCCGGCTGCGGGTTGTACACCGCCGGCGTGCAGTAGTCGCGTCGTCCCGCGAGGCCGGTGCACGGTTTGTCTATGTCCAGGCTGTACTGGACGTAGTGGCCCACGTACAGATCCATCCATCCGTCGCGGTCGTAGTCGACGAACGCGGCGGACACGCTCCACCCCGAACCGCTTACGCCGCTCGATTGTGATGCATCGGTGAATGTTCCGTCGCAGTTGTTGCGGAACAGACGGTTGGGCCCGAAGTTCGTGAGATAGAGGTCGACGCAGCCGTCATTATCGAAATCTCCTGCGGCGACACCCATCCCGTAGTCGCGCGCGTCGATGCCGCTCTGCTCCGTGACGTCGATAAAGCGCAGCACGGGCTTGCCGTCGGCGCCGATGCTGGTGTCGTTTCTGAACAGTCGGCCGCGTAGCGGAAGCGAATGAGGAGCGATCGTGGCGTCGCTGACCGTTCTGCCGGTACCGAGCATCTGCCCCTGCGCGAAATAGAGATCCAGGTCGCCGTCGTTGTCGTAGTCGAGAAGGCCGAGGCCGCCACCGAGCATCTCCGGAAAATAGAACTGTCCTGACATGCCGTTGAAGTACACGAAATCGATTCCGGCGGAGCTGGCGTGGTCCACGAACCAGTCGTTCGCATGCGGTTCCTCCGCACGGTCAGGCTGGCTTGATGACTGCGCGGCGCCGGACGGGGGTGGAGCACTTGCGCCGCCGCAGCCGGCGAGCATCACGACGACTGCAAGCGCGAGAACGAGCCCAAGACCACGGGCGTGCTTCGCAGTGCGGCCTGTCGTCATGGACTAAGGACGCCGGATTCAGGACCGGTCTGGTACGCCTTCCCTTGCCGGTACAGCGCGAGCCTGGCGCGAGCCGCAGCCAACGTGCCTGGATCGGCCTCGCTTCCAAGGATGGCCAGAGTACGCTCGCCGGTCTCCACCGCTCGATCGAACTGTCCGGCCGCGGCGAGCGCTGCTGCCAACACGTCCAACGCGGCCGCATCCTGGCCGGACGTCCTGGCCACCAGTTGCTCGGCCAAGGTCACGGCCGTGCCCGGGTTCCTGATCGACGCATCCGCCGACGTCGCAAGGAGCCAGGCGACCTGTGTTTGCGCGGGAATCGAGTCCGGCTTCAACTCGAGCACGCGCTTGAAACGAACGATTGCACGGGCCTGGTCTCCCCGCCTCGCATAGATCAGGCCGAGTGAGAAGTTCGCGTCAAGATGCGAGGGGTTGAGCTCTACGGCTTTGGCGTACTGTGCCTGGGCCTCGTCGAGCTGACCGTCTCGTTCGAATACCGCGCCGAGGTTGTAGTACGCCTCGGCGCTCGTGGGCCACCGACGGACACCCTCGCGGAACGACTCGATTGCGTCCTCATGTTTGCCGCCGGCCCACAACGCCAGGCCCAAGCCGTACTGCGCGGCGGCGTAGTCGGCATCCAGCCGCAGTGCCTGCCGGAACTGGTCTTGTGCCTGGTCGAAATCGCGCAACTGCAGAAGGCCGTATCCGAGGTTGTAGTGAGCAGCCGCGTCGTTGGGGCGCAAGTCGACGGCGCGGCGAAGCGCTGGCACAGCGTCGGTGGGCTTGCCTGCTTCGAGCAACGCCGCAGCCAGTTTGCGTTGACCGTCGAAGTGGGCCGGTTCGCTGTCCGCAAACTCCCGATAGCGGACGATCGCCTCGTCCAGCCGGCCTTGCGCCTTCAACGAATCACCCCGCGCCAGCGTGGCCTGCGCGCCGGTCACCGTCTGCATCGTTACGAACAATCCGGCCCAGACCGTCATGTAGGCGAGATGGCGCTTGCGTGGCGCCAGGGATCTCCCCAGCGCGGCGGGATCGAATCGCCTCAGCCAGCTGGACTGCGCCACCCTATCGATGCTCTGGATCATCAGATTCAACACCGGCACGGGCAGGAGCTTGTCGTAGAAGGACGGCAGCCCCATCCATTCCAGCAGCGCGAAGAGGCCGAGGACGCTCGACGCATACAGCACGCCGTAGATGATGCGGCCCAACTCCGTCCGCGGCGATGTGGAGGGATCGGTGAAGAGCAGATGCATCCCGAGAAAGATCGCGATCGGGAACGGCAACTCGACAAAGTACTGACTTCCAGTGGCAAACAGGTACGCCATGCAGAAGGCATACAACGTCGCAACGGCGGATAGCGTCATTGCAGTCACGCCAAAGAGGAACTGGCCCGGCAACGCGACCAGGAAAATCAGTGCGTAGAT
>JBEBGB010000190.1:0-8760 GCA_040081675.1 Vicinamibacterales bacterium | reverse complement strand
GGTGTCTACTGCCGGAGCGAGCGATTCGTCGGACAGCCGAAAATGGACATCGCACTGGTCATGGAGCAGCTGACTGACGCGAAGCAACTGGTGCAGAGCGCCATCGAGCAGCTCAAGTCTCAACCAACGCGTCCTTCGAGCATTTCTTCCTGACTCGATTGCGTCTCGGTCAGCGGCTCGAGAGCCGCCGACGGTTTCCACCCCGCGTTCAAGATCAACCAGAGCAGACCCGGCACCGCAAACCCAATCCCCAGCACCAATGAGAGTGTGCGCGGCGACCAGTTCAGACCGTCGAGCGCATACGCCGTGGCGAAGCTTGACATGGACGATGTGAGGGTGACCAGCGCGAGCTCGGCGGCGAAAACGCGTCCGCGGAACTGGTCGGGCACTTCCATCTGCAAGAGCACGGTGCTGAAGACCCAGAGGATGGCTCCGCCGAAATGCGCGAGCAGCACACACAGCGCCGCCACAGGCAATGTGCCCGCGGCCGCGAGTCCGATGTAGAAGGCACCCACCACAAAGTACGCCGGACCAATGGACCGGCGCATCGTCGTCGGTGTCTGGCCAAGCATCCAGCGAAGGGCGATCGGGCCGAGTCCAGCGCCAATGCCTCGCGCACCGTAGAGCACGCCGATGCCTGCGGCGGTGCTGCCGTCCACGGGAAAGATACGTTGGCCGAAGATGGTGAGGAGCAACAGCACGCCCCCAGCCAACCCCCATCCCGCCTTGACGAACATCAACGCCGAGACGTGTGCGCTCTTGCGGACGTAGGTCAAGCCGTCCATGAGGTCGCGGACGCCGCTGACCGCGGCCCATCCCTCGAGTGGAGCCCTGGCCGCCGGCGTGGAGTCGTAGGTGGTGCGGCTGATGAACCACGCCGACACAAGGAAGGACGCGCTGTTGATGACAAACGCGAAGTCACGACCGGCCAACGCCGTGACCAGCCCACCGATTGATGCGCCCACAGCCAGCATGGCCGCCCATGTCGCGCTCGACAGCGCGTTGGCGGGCATCAGTTCCTCCTTGCTGGTGACGTTTGGAATGGTCGCTGTGCGAGCCGGCTCGAAGAAGGCCGACCCGGTGACAGTCAGCGCCATCACCACGTAGGCCAGCCAGACCTGTTCGCGCGTCCGCACCACCAGCAAGCCGAGCACGAGCACGCCGCGAATGATGTCGGTCGCGATCATGAGTCGTCGGCGATCCACACGGTCCACGACCACCCCGGCCACTGGCCCGACCACCGCCATGGGCAGGAACTGCACGATCATCATCCAGGCGACGGCCGTGGCGGACCCTGTCAGGTCGAGCAGCAACGCGAAGACCGCAACCGAGTTGAACCAGTCGCCAAGCTGCGAAATGGCCTGGCCGATGAACAACAGACGAAAGTTGCGATTGTTGCGGAGAATCGCGGTGTGGATGCTCAGGTGCCCGCCCGCGCCAGGATGTCTGGTAGTTGCGTCACGAATGCCGAGCGAGCCACGACCTGGTCGGCGCCGGCCGCGCGCGCTGACGCGATCGTGGCGGCATCCACGTGCGACACGTAGCCGACCGTCGGAATTGTGGCAAGGGCTGCGTCCGCCTTCATGGCGGTGATGGTTCCGATGGGATCAGTGCGAGGGTTGTTCAGATCGAAGATCGCCAGTGCCGGGGTGACGCTGCGCATCTGTTCGAGCGCGCTTTGTGCGGAACGCGCGAACACCACGGTCACACCAGACTGCTGCGCAGCCGCGCGGATCTTCGATGTGAACATCAAGTCATCGAGGATTGCTAGAATCACACGGTGATCATAGTCGAGACGCAAGCAGTCGCTCCGTTCCACAAGAACGGCTTCGTCGTAGCATGCGCGCGCACGCGCCAGGGACTGCTCATCGATCCGGGCGACGAGATCCACGGACTTCTCGAGTTCATCTCGCGCGAGCACATCGCGATCGCGCACATCCTGTTGACCCACGCGCATGTGGACCACGTGACTGGTGTGGGCGTGGCCAAGCGTGCCCTCGGCGCACCGATTCATCTGCATCGCGACGATCTCTTCCTCTACGAACAAGCCGTCGAACAAGGACTGCTGTTTGGCCTCGAAGTGGATCCCAACCTCCCGCCCATCGACAGCTTCTACGGGCCAGGCGAGAAGATTCCCTTCGGCGAGTTCGAAGTCCGGCCGCATCACACGCCTGGACACTGTCCGGGCGGTGTGTGCCTGGAGGTCGCCAGGCCGCGCGAGCGAGGGACGGATTTATTCGTGGGTGACACGCTGTTCGCCGGCTCCATCGGTCGAACGGACCTCCCGGGTGGAGATTACGCGACGCTCATCGGCTCGATCCGATCGGTGCTGTTTCCCTTCGGCGACGAAGCGCGTGTCTACCCAGGGCATGGCCCCGACACGACGATTGGCCGCGAGCGACGGACCAACCCGTTCCTGCAGGCGCTCTGACAAGGTCGGGAAAGTCGGGACGGTCGGGACCGTCAGGAAGGCAGCAACGTTGTCAGGCGGACCGTCCCACGGACAACACCACTCGTCCCACCTTCAGCAGGTCGCCTGGAATGAGATGCGCGCGCGTCACGCGATCGCCGTTGACGCAGATCCCGTTGGTGCTCTCCAGGTCGATGACTTCGAGCGTCTCGTCGTTCGCCTCGAGCCGGCAATGCACGCGTGAGACCAACGCGGCATCGAGGACCAAATCGGCCCCCGTGGCGCGGCCAATGGTCTTGACCGAGCCCGGCGAGAGTCGAAAGATCAACGATTCACTGGGCTCTTCGGCGTTCTGGAGAATCCACACGGTCGTCATATTAACCCGGCCGTGTGTTGAACTTCGGCTGGCGCGCCTGCGTAAACTCCCATATGCCCGCACCGAAGTCTCGCAAGCGAGTCATTTTCCTGACCAGCCTGGTGGTCCTGGCCGGGGCCGGACTGGTTGGCTTTGCCAGGCTCCGCGGTGCCTCCGTGGACATCGATCCCTCCAAGCTCGCGACGGTTGAACGGGGGACGATGGTGAGATCGGTCGTGGCGACGGGGAAAGTCGAGCCCATCACGAAGATCGAGATCAAGTCGAAGGCCAACGGCATCATCCAGGCTTTGCGCGTGAACGTCGACAGTCTCGTCGGCGAAGGGACGGTGCTCGTCGAACTGGACAAAGACCAGTTGCTGGCGCAGGTGCGCGGAGCAGAAGCAAACTTGCTCGCGGCCGGCGCGGCGTTAGAGGGCGCAGAGGCGCAACTGAAGAAGAACACCGTGGAAGCCGAAGGCCCGGACGTGGCTTTCGCCAGTCGCGCCTACGACCGCGCCCGCTCGCTCTTCGAACAGCATCTGATCGCGCAGTCCGCCCTGGACGACGCACACAGCGCGGTTGATGTCGCCCAGAACCGACAGCGCGCGGCGCAGTCGCAGCTGGCCGTCAGCCAGGCACGGGTGTCCGAGGCACGCGCGCAAGTGGCCCAGGCAAAGGCGGCGGCTGATCGTGCCGCTGAAGACCTCGCAAACGCCACCATTCGAGCGCCTATCCGCGGCACGGTCTTGACGCGCGACGTCGAGGTCGGAAGTCCGGTGTCATCCATTCTGAATCTCGGTGCCAATGCCACCCTCGTCATGACGCTCGGCGACATCGACTCGGTCTTTGTCCGCGGCAAGGTGGACGAGGCCGACATCGGCCGTGTGCGCCTCGGTCAGACTGCGCGAATCCGCGTTGAAACCTTCCGAGACAAAGTGTTCAGTGGCCGAGTGACGCAGATTTCCCCGATGGGCGTCGAGAAGGACAACGTCACCAACTTCGAAGTGCGCGTCTCCATCGAGAATCCCGGTCAGGAACTGAAGGCGAACATGACCGCGAACGCGGAGATCGTCCTCGAAGAACATCCGAATTCCCTCATCCTCCCCGAAGCCGCCATTGCCTACGACAGCCAGAAGAATGCGTTTGTCGATCTGGTCGATCCGGGTGCCAAGAACGGTCGTCGCCGCGTGCCGGTGAAGCTTGGTGTCGGCAACGGCACACGCATCCAGGTGGTCGAGGGCGTCACGGAAGGTCAGAAGATCGTCCTCCCCTCCTAGGCACCATGCGCGAAGCCTTCGTTCAGTCCCTCGAGAACCTGCGCGCGAACCGGTTGCGCAGCTTTCTCACGATGTTCGGCATCCTCTGGGGCATGATCTCGGTCGTCATTCTCTCGGCGACCGGCGAAGGGTTCCGACGCGGGAACGAGCACGTGCTGCGCGAACTCGGTCAGAACATCGGGATTGTTCGCGGCGGTCGCACCTCTCTCCAAGAGGGCGGCGAACGCGCGGGCCGACAGGTGTTCCTGACCTTCGACGATGCCCGTGCCGTGCTGAATGAGTCGGCGCTCGTGGACGTGGTGAGCCCCGAACTCGAGCGCGGGACCGCACGTGCGAAGAGCGCTTACAACGCCGCGTCCGCGCGCGTGACGGGCATCGAGCCGCCCTATCAGAAGATTCGCACCATCGAGCTCGAGTACGGTCGTCACTTCACGTGGACCGACGAAGCGCAGGCCTCCCGTGTGGCCATCGTCGGCTACGACATGGCCGATCAGCTGTTCGGCAAGCGTCAGATCCTCGGCGAAACCCTGATGCTCGAAGGCGTGCCGTACACCGTCGTCGGAAAGATTCGGAAGAAGGAACAGGACAGCAATTACAACGGACCCGACAACGGCAAGATCTTCGTGCCCTTCGCGGCGATGCTCCAGGACATGCCTCGCAAGGACGCGCCGCCCGGATCGGTGTCAGACATCGTGGTCGCGCCGAAACCGTGGGTCGTGGGTGATCTTCGGCGTGTGCTCGACGAGCGGACCGGACGAATCGAAGACATCGTGTGGCCGCTCGGACAGAGCGTGCGCGAGGTGCTGGCCCGGCGTCACGGCTTCGACCCCCACGATCTTGATGCCGTCGGTGTATGGGACACATCGATCGAGACGCTGATGTTCGACCGGATGATCGACCGCATGCGCGACTTCTTCACCATTGTCGGTGTGGTCACTCTGGCGCTCGGCGGCATTGGTGTGATGAACATCATGCTGGTTGCCGTGAAAGAGCGGACGCGCGAGATCGGTGTCCGCAAGGCTCTGGGTGCCACAACGCGGAGCATCCAGCAGCAATTCTTCATGGAAGGCTTCTTCCTCACGCTCATCAGTGGCGGTGGCGGCATGCTGGTGGCGCTTGGCCTGTGTCAATTGGTTAACCTGGCGCCAATGCCCGCACGGTTCGCCGGCATGGTGCTGCCCTGGCCGGCCGCAGCGATGGCGTTCGGGACGCTGCTGGTCATCGGGATTGTCACGTCGACCTACCCTGCCCGTCGAGCGGCGGAGTTGCCGCCGGTCGAAGCCCTCCGTTTCGAGATGTAGCCATGAGCGACGCCACTGCCACGCTCGATCCCGTGATGCCGCTGCGCCAGAGCGCTCGCCCGAGGCGCGGGCTCTCGCTCGGCTCGATGCGAGACGTGGTGGTTGAAGCGATCGTAGGGCTCTATCACCACTGGTTCCGAGCGGCGCTGTCGATGCTCGGCATTTCGTGGGGCATCGTGTCTGTCGTTGTGCTGCTGGCCTACGGCAATGGCTTCAGTGGAGCGCTCGATGCCGGCTTTGCCGGGGCCTTTGGCGACGGCGTGGCCGTCACCATGATGGGGCAGACGAGCAAGCAGGCTGGCGGCGAGCGCGCCGGCAAGCGCGTACGGATCACGGTTGCGGACGTCGACGCCATTCGGTCACTTCCCCTGGTCAGCGACGCGAGTCCCGAGTTCATGAAAGAGTTCCCGGTGACCTACGGGGCGAAGCAGTCGAGTCACCTGGTTCGAGCGGTGGCGCCAAGCTACGGCGAGATGCGCAGCGAACGCCCGCTGCCCGGCGGCCGATTCCTCGACGATGAAGATGTGCGTTTGCACCGCCGCGTCGCGTTCATCGGCAGCGAAGTGCAGCGAAAGTTATTTGGCTCGATACCTCCGGTGGGCGAGACCATCCGGGTGGGCGGCGTGCCGTTCGAGGTGATCGGCGTCATGCGCGAGAAGGTGCAGATGTCGAACTACAACCGTCCCGACAAATACTGCATCTTCATCCCGTGGACGACAGCCGCCGGACTGATGGACACCACACAGGTCGGCACGTTCGTCTGGAGATCAGTGTCGGCACCGCAGTATGCGAAGGCCGAGAAACAGGTGCGCGAGTACCTTGCGGGTCGGTACCGCTACGACGCGACCGACGAACGTGCGGCCAACATCTTTGGTGCGGCAGAGACCAAGGCAATCGCCGGTGGCATCGTCACGGGGCTGAAGGTGGTGCTGACGTTCATCGGCGTGATCACGCTGGCCATCGGCGGCGTGGGCATCATGAACATCATGTTCGTCAACGTGCAGGAGCGTACGCGCGAGATCGGCGTCCGCAAAGCACTCGGGGCGACGCGCCGACAAATCCTGTGGCAGTTTCTTCTCGAAGGTCTCACGACGACGTTTGTCGGCGGCGCCATCGGAATTGGGTTCTCGTATCTGCTCGTGTGGCTGTTCAGCCCGCGGCCCTTCCTCTCGGAACTCATGGACGACACGAGCCGCGTCTCCGACATCCACCTCACGCTGACGCTGAGCCTGGTTGGCACCTGCGCGGCGTTTCTCATGGCCGTCGGGTTGGTCGCTGGCCTTCTGCCGGCGATCAAGGCGTCGAAGCTCGATCCGATCGAGGCCCTCCGCTACGAATAGCGCCGCGGAACGCCTGTCCCGCGGCGTCGCCGCCGCGGCCTTTCGAGGGACTCTCCTGCGGCACTCCCCGAGTGCCGATACACCAGAGGCATGGTGTCACTTTCCACAGACTCGACCACGGCGGAGCCCTTGACGTCGCCACTCTTTGCTGGCGCTCCTGAACCGCTCGTCCGCGCCATGGTGAGCGGGTGCGAAACCAGGGAACTGTCTCCCGGCGAACGCCTGCTCGCGGCAGGCGACGAAAACGACGTGATGTACCTGGTGTTGCAAGGCACGCTGAGCGTGCGGCTTCCGGAGACTTCGCGTCCCATCGTTCCGGTTGGACCTGGAGAGTGCGTCGGTGAACTGTCGCTGCTCGACGAGCGTCGCGTCTCCGCAGACGTCTTTGCCGAAGACGATGTGATGGTGATGGCGATCGAACGCGACCAACTCTGGCGGCTCATGGAGCACGTGCCGGCAGTTGCGCGCAATCTGCTTCGCTTGCTGGCCGGCCGAGTGCGGAACGACAACCGCATGCTGCAGGACGCCGAGCGGATGCAGAGTCTGTACGAGAAGGCCGCGACGGTCGACGCGTTGACCGGCCTGCGAAATCGCCGGTGGTTGAACGACGCCTTTGCTCGTCAGCTCCAACGCTCCATGAACATGGGCCAGCCTGTCGCGGTGTTGATGATTGATGCGGATCGCTTCAAGCGCATCAACGACACGCACGGTCACCTTGTGGGTGATGAAGTGCTGATCCACATGGGACGGACACTCGCCGGCGGGCTGCGGCCGTTGGACCTGCTGGCTCGTTACGGCGGCGAAGAGTTCGCCGCGCTGCTGCCGAACCTGACGAACACTGACGCCCTGGCCGCAGCGGAGCGACTGCGTCACGCGGTCGAGAGTCATCCGCCGCAGACAGCCGTTGGTGTCCTGACGGAGGTCACCGTATCAATCGGCGTGGCGACGACATCTGCTGACGCGCCGACGACGCTCCTGGAATTGATGGAGCGAGCGGACCGTGCACTGCTCGAGGCGAAGCAGTCCGGACGCAACTGCGTCCGAGGCTAGCGCGCGTCTCGCATCGAGGTAGCGCGCGGTCCCTGGTTCGTGGGTCCCTGTCCGTCACCAATCCACCTCGGCCCTTTGCACCGCTGAGCCCGCGGACTGCACTGAGTGTTATCGTGAGGCCCGCAACGCAAGTGAATGGAGGGTGGCGCGATGGACCTGCTGTGGATTCTTGTCGTAGGACTTGTTGCGGGGTGGCTCGCCGGCCTGGTCATGAAAGGCGGTGGCTTCGGCATGATCGGCGACATCATCGTCGGCATCGTCGGCGCGTTTATCGGCGGGTACCTGTTTCGTGCACTCGGCGTGTCGGCGGGCGGAGGTCTCATCGGCAGCATCGTTGTGGCAACCATCGGTGCCATTGTGCTGCTGTTCATCGTACGACTGGTGAAGCGCGCCTGAAGAACCCGAGCGGTGCGCCCGAGCGTCGAGCGGTGCGCGTGCTGGACGTGTCGAGAGACGGCGTCCAGTGACACGCGATTAACGCTTGGCGGGGGGCATCGTCTTCGTGAGCCACGAGGTCAGGGCGGTGATGACCTCTGGGCTCACCTTCTCGGTGCTCAACTTTCCGTACTCATCGACTTCGCCGGTCTTCGCTGGCACCAGCAGATGGTTGACTCCAGCGATCCGTACGGCGTCGACCGGTCCGGCCTTCTTGCGCAGCCTGGCGAAGGACTCGAGTTTGTCTGCGTTGGCCGGTGGCACCTGCGTGTCGAGCCCGCCCTGAAGAATCAGCAGGGGCTGTGAGACGTCCCGCATGGCCTTCTCGGGGTCGAATCCCAGCACGCTTTGAAAATACGGCGTGTCTGCCTGGCGCCGTACGGTGTCGGGAACGGCGATCGTTTCCCAGCCCTTACCGGTGAGCACTGCGTTCTGAATGCGCCGCTGCAGATCCAGGGTGGCCGTTCGCTCGGCTTCCGGCCGCCCGGACCGGTCGAGCACGTGCGTCACCTGAGTCATGTTCAGCTCGGCGCCGGTGGTTCCGGGTGTTGCCACCAGTCCCACTGCCGCGAGTCGTTTCTCCTTCGATGCG
>JBEBGB010000863.1:0-2247 GCA_040081675.1 Vicinamibacterales bacterium | reverse complement strand
CCACTGACCTCCTCCGTGTCAGGGAGGCGCTCTAACCAGCTGAGCTACGCGCCTATCTGTTGTGAAATCTGGGGTTGGCCAGAACGTCAGAGTATAGCAGGGGTCATGGGACGCGGTGAAGGGGCAGTGAATCACCGCCTGTCTCGGCCGTGCCGCACGACGACGTCACGCCGTCACGCTTGAGGACCTCCGCGGCCTGCGTGGCGCCAGCCTGCTCCGCCACGCACAGCAGATGCGCGCGTTCGCGGTCGTCGATGGGGACGCCCCAGCGCTCGATTAGCCCGATGATGCCCGGCCGGTCGCGCGCGGTTGCCGCTTCGAGCGGCGTCAGGGATTGCGGCACGGGTCCGGGTATGACGTCGGTGCCGACCAGGTAGCGCGCCAGGGGATTCGCGCCACCGTGGAGTTGCCGCAACAGTTCGGGCGCGTCGTCCAGCGCCGCCGCCTCGGCCACCGATACCGGCCGCCGCGCGAAGGGCCGCAGGCCTGCGCACTCCGCCAGTGCGAACACGAGTGTCAGCAGGATGCCGACGACGATCGGGATCGATACGGTCAGCGATGCGGAATCGCGCACGGTGAGTTTATTGCGCGGCATCGAACCATTCGGCGGGCCAGCGCCCGTCGAGCTCAACGCGTGGCCGGGCTGGCCGCCGCCAGAGGGCATCGGCCTGCAACGCGTCCTTCACTTCACGTTCGGGCATGCCGGTCAGCTCCACGTGCTGCCTCACGAGCCAATCGTCCACATACGCCCACTGGTCTCGTATCTGCCGCGCGCTGTACCACAGGTTGTAGTGAATCCCCATGGCCTTGATACCCCACGCGGTCGCCAGGACGGCGAGACAGAGCGAGGCGACGAGCGCGGAGCGGGGCGGCAGGGCTGGCATGCCGGCCACCCACCTCCTGATCGCCGCATAGCCCGCGAGGCCGAAGAACACGCCGGCCGGGCTCATCACGACACTCTTCGTGTACACGTAGTTCATTGCGGCATTCGCCACCAGCACCGAGGCGAAGACGACGATCAGGCGGTCCCCGTCCTCCAGATCCCAGCGACGCCATCGATCGCGGCGGGTGACGACGTCGCGAATAATCAGGGCAGTCAGACCGGTACACGCCACGAGGTTGACGATCGTCCAGGGCACCAGGTCGAGCGCCAGCACCTCGCGCACAATCCAAAACACGCCGCCGCGCGGTTCGGCAAACAGCACCGAGGCGATCGACGTCGCGACGTTATAAGCGTGGAGCGGCCATGGGTTCGCGCCGAAACGGGCAGCGATTTCCGCCGGCTCCAGCACCTGCAAACCGAACCCAGTGCTGCGCTCGAACATCGACGGCACGCTGACGTGGAATACGGAGAACCTGGCGACGAAGTACGCGGCAACGCTCGCGGTGGCCATGGCGACGCCGGCGCGAGAGACGCCACGCCAACCGGCCGCGAACGCCGCCACCAGCACGACCCATACGAGCAGTCCGCTCTCAACCGTCAGCGCCGCAAAGACTAGGACGATCAACGCCACCGGAGTCGACCACCAGCGCGGACGTGACGAGGCAATCAACGCCGCGAGCAGGCAGGCATCGACGATCGTTAGGAAGGTGTTGATCGGGAACGCCTCGCGGATCGTACCCGCGAACGTGTGCAGACTCACGCAGACCGCGAGCGCGAGCGGCGCCGCCGCCGCATCCGTCCAACTTCGCACACGAAGCAGTGCCACGAATAGGCCGACGGTCACCGCAAGCTGCGCGACGTGCACGCCTCGAAACCATGCGGAGTAGTGCTCGCCGGATAACTCGTACACGATCTTGATGGGTGCAAAGAGCAGCGGCCGCAGGTACCCAGTGCTCCAGAGGTTGTTGATGATGATCTCGGTCAGCGAGCGTCGTCGCACCGCAAGGATGTTCTGGAAGCTGTCGGCGAGCTGAACGGGAATGTCCAGCATGAAGTACGCGAGCAGGGCGACCACAACCGCTGCGTACACGCACACCGCCATCCGCGGTGAGACTTGCTGGAGCCTCATAGGCCAGGCCCGGCTTCGACTCCGGCCGGTGAAGACGTCCTGTTCAGCGAGGGAGTCATGCCACGCGTCGCGCTGACGGCTATGCGGCTTTCTTCTGCGCTATCAGCTCGATGGCTTTCTGGAGCGTGGGATCGCTAGGGGGCGGCTCGCTGCCGAATTCCACGTCCGGCTGCTCGACCTCCACGTCCGGCGCCAGCCCTCTTTCGTGGATTGGGGCGTTGGCCGGCGTCAGATA
>JBEBGB010000189.1:0-8779 GCA_040081675.1 Vicinamibacterales bacterium | reverse complement strand
GTTCATCCCAAGATATCGGGTGCCGTAGAAATCGGCCGTCGTCGACGCGAAGACCGACAACTGTGTGCCGTAGCACCAGTAGCCTGCCGCGACCAGCGCGTAGAGCGCGACGATCTGGCTGACGCCCAAGCCGAGCGCGGCCATCACGACAAGCGAACCGACAATCATCACCTTGAGCGTGGCAAGGCGGCCCAGCGAATCAGACAGCGCGCCAGACAAGATGCGCCCGCCGGCATTGCCGAACGCGGCGATCGTGATCGCGAACGCCGCCGCCTCGGGAGTCAGTCCGACCGACCGCATGAATGGCACGAGTTGGCTGATCATCATCTGCCCCGCCGTCGTGCCGAGACAGTAGGCGAGCCAGAGAGCCCAGAACATCGGCGTCCGGATCATCTCGGCGGTTGGCAGGTCGACCGATGGGCGTTTGCTTGCCACGCCCGGGCTTCGAGCCGGAGCCTTGAAGTCGAGTGGTGGGTTCTTCAGCAGTGCCGTGCCAATCAGGCCCATCACGAAGAATGCCGCGCCGAGAATCTGCAAGGTCGAACGCCAGCCGTAGTCGGCGATCAGGCGCGTGGCCAACGGTCCGATGATGGCCGACCCGGCGCCATAACCGCCGACCATCAACCCGACCGCCAAACCGCGCTTGTCGGGGAACCACTTGGAGGCAACCGGGGTTGGCGCCGCGTAGCCGAAGCCGTTGCCGACACCGACAATCACGCCGAAGGCGACGTAGAGAAACGTGACCGACGTCGTAAAGCTCGACAGCGCGAAACCGCCGCCCACGAGGAGCGCTCCGAGGAAGGCGCAGATGCGCGGTCCCTTCGCGTCCTGAAGCTTGCCCGCGACGATGAACGTCGCGGCGAAGCACACGATGGCGATCGTGTACACCCAGGAGGTCTGTGCACGGTTCCAGCCGAACTCCTTCTCGAGCGGCAGCACGAACACGCTCCACGCGTACAGCGAGCCGAGCGCGAGGTTGAGCGAGATACCGCCGACAATCGGCCACCACCGTGTCATTAGGGGCCCTCCCGTTACGCAAGCCGCCGGACTCGGCGCCCGCGCATTCTTGACCGGGGCACCGCCGGAGTCAAGAACTGGACTCGTAGTGGATTCGTGGTTGTCAGGCCGAGGAGTGCCCGTCGTGTCCGTACGCCGCCCGTACGTTATGATGGCGTAGGGGTTCCTGACATGCCGCGTTCAACGGCCACGCGTGACGACCGGATTGAGCTGCGCGCTTCTCGTGAGGAGAAGCGCGTGCTCGCTGCCGCCGCCGCGTACGAACGGCTCGATCTGACAACGTTCGTGCTGCGTGCGGCGCTGCCTGCGGCCGAGGAGATCATGGCCCGCCATGAGCGGATCACGCTGTCGGCGCGCGACAGCGCCCGCGTCCTGGAACTGCTCGAGAATCCGCCGCAGCCGACCGCCGCGCTGCGGGCCGCCGCCAGGAGACGACGCAACAAGTCGTGACCTCACGCGTAGCATGGGTCGAACGGGCCTTGGCCCGTCGCCACGACCGTGCGGGTTTCGACTGCGGTACCCCTGCGCTGAACGAGTACCTGCGACGCTATGCGCGCCAGAACCACGAGAGTGGCGGGGCGAAGACGTTCGTCGCGGTATCCGCCCCCACATCCGACACCGTTCTCGGCTACTACACGATCAGCCCAGGAGCGATTGCGTTCGCGAATGCACCGGTCAGTGTCACGAAGCGACTGGGCCGCTACGAGGTGCCAGTCTTTCGCTTGGGACGCCTGGCCGTGGCGATCACCATGCAGGGGAAGGGGCTCGGAGGCGACCTTCTCCTTGCGGCTGGCGCGCGAGCGCTAGCCGTTGCTGCAGAAGTCGGTGGAGTGGCCCTGGCAATCGATGCCAAGGATGATCGCGCAGCGGCATGGTACGAACGATTTGGCGCGATCCGCTTGCTCGACGATCGGTTGAAGTTGGTGCTGCCGCTCGACGTGATTGCCGTCGCATTGAAGACGTAGAGTGGACCCATGGAAACGTCATCTGGAAGATGATCGGCCAGGCCGACGCCGTCGTTGATCGTCGCTACTTCTGCAGATTGATAAACGGCACGGCGCCACCCGTCACCTGCGGTAACGTGCCATTCCATTTTTCAAGCGCGCGCAGTTCCAAGATCTGCGGATTGGACCTCAGCGCATTGGATTCGATGGTCATGGCTTCCGCCTTTCCACGCGCCTCTGCAATCTTCTGATCCGCCTCGAACTTGATCTGCTCGAGTTTGTTCTTGGCCGCGAGCGCCTGCTGTTCTGCTGTCACTTTGGCTTCAATGGCATCGTTGAAGTTCTTCGAGAACTCGAAATTCACGATGTTGAACTCGTCGACGAGGATGTTCCTGTCCTTGAGACGTGTCGTCAACTGAGCCTTGATGTCATCGCGCACCATTTCCCGCTTGGTAATCAGCTCTTCGGCCGTGAACTTTGCCGTCGAGGCCTTCACGGCCTCCTGCATGGCCGGATCGATGAGGCGATCTTTGAAGAGCAGGCCGACATCCTGGTAGATGGTGGCCACGCCCGCGGGATCGATGTGAAAGTTGAGCGCCACCACAGAATGCACGGTCTGCAAGTCCTTTGATGCCGCAGCCGACTGCATTTCGTATTTCTGGACTTTGACATCGATCGTTTGCACCGCCTCGATGAGCGGAATGCGAAAGTACAGGCCTTCTCCGAAGACCTTTCCGGTCACGGCGGTGAACCGCAGATGTACACCACGCTCCCCGGCCGCAATCGTGCCGAATGGGGAGAGCACGAACAGGAGTAGCAACGCAGCGACAACGATGGCCGCCCGCATCACTGTTTTTCCGCCCGGACCCTTGCGCACGAAGTCGACCGCCTCGCGCTGGAACCTCTCTGCCTCACCTTCGAACATCTCCGCCATCTACCCTCTCCTTTGTTCAACCGACAAGTCGCGACGCGTTTCAGAATCATCACGCGCCTCGTTCTGTGGTCGCTGCCGAGCGCCAACCCAGCCTCACAAGACCGGAGGCGTGAAGTCCCACGCTTAGTATCAGCACACAGCAGGGGACAAGGCTGTGCAGAATCACACACCTTTCCCGGACATCTACTTCCGCCGGCTCCAATATCAGCCGGGGACCACTCCATACCTCACACATTTTCAGGTACGGGCACCGGCTGTGCGTACGCTGTCGGTCTCGATTCTGTCGTCTGCGATCATCATGGTCAGCGCGGCGGCACAGGCGGCGTCCGATCGGGTCACGGCGAACGGTCGGCCAAGGCCTGAGGCGCCTGCGTGGAGGATAATGATCAAAGGAACACGCGTCTGCCATCTACCGGGGCGCACTCCTGTCATCCATCCCCCGCGACCGCTGGGCTTTTCGGAACAGAGTATGCGTCATGCAATTCAAGGTCGGCTACGAGCTGATTTACGACTTTCCACAACCGACGCCGATCATTCTTGTTGTCAGCGTCCACGACTCACGCCGGTCGGACATCGTCGTACCCGACCATCCAGTCTCAGAGCCCGCGTTGCCGATCGTCGCGTATCGCGACGCCTTCGGAAACCAGTGTCACCGCGTCCTCGCTCCTCCCGGACGTCTCCGCCTCTCGGCCAGCGGCATCGTCAACGACTCGGGCCTGCCGGATGAACCGGTCTTCACGGCGGAGCAGGATCTGGTTCAGGATCTGCCTGACGAGAGCCTCGTGTTTCTCCTCGGCAGCCGCTATTGCGAAACGGACTTGCTGTCGGAGACCGCGTGGCAGCTCTTCAGCGGCACGCCGCCAGGATATTCGCGCGTCGAGGCCATCTGCGAGTTTGTCCACAATCACATCCGCTTCGACTACCAGAATGCCCGCGCGACTCGAAGTGCGGCGCAGGCATTCAACGAGCGCACGGGTGTGTGCCGCGACTACGCGCACCTGGCGATCACGTTCTGCCGCTGCATGAACATTCCGGCGAGGTACTGCACCGGATATCTGAGCGACGTGGGAACGCCCCCGCCTTACGCCGTCGGCGATTTCGCGGCGTGGTTCGAGGCCTGGATCGGCGGACGCTGGCACCTCTTCGACCCGCGCAACAACGTGCCGAGGATTGGCCGCATTCTGATGGCGCGGGGCCGGGATGCGTCTGATGTGGCTATCGCCACGACGTTCGGTCCCAACACGCTCGAGCGCTTCACCGTCTGGACCGACGAGCTTCCCGACGGCGAAGTGGCACGGGTGGCGACCTGATGTCCTTACTCACGGTGAGCCACTCGACTGTCTACCGCTACCGGGAGCCCGTTCGTCTTGGCGAGCACCGAATGATGTTTCGTCCCAGAGCCAGCCACGACCTCAGGCTGATCGAGACGCGTCTGATCATCACGCCCCGCCCCACGCACCTGCGCTGGCTGCACGATTCCTTTGATAACTCCGTGGCCATCGCCACGTTCGAGGGGACCACGTCGGTACTCAGCTTCGAGAGCACGATCGCGCTGGAGCACTTCGAGTCGACGTTGCTCGATTACCCGCTCGAAGAGCACGCCCGCACGTATCCGTTCCGCTATTCCGATGAGGACTTCCCGAATCTCGTGCGCGCACTGGCTCCGCATTATCCGGACGAGAGCGTGAAGGACTGGGCGTTGCGATTTCTCGACCCGTCGGATTCGACCGGGACGATGGCGATGCTTCGCGCGATGACGCGGGGCATTCGCGATGAATTCACCTACGTCCGTCGTCTCGAGAAGGGCGTGCAGACACCGGACGAAACACTGAAGAGTCAACGTGGCAGTTGCCGTGATCTTGCGGTGCTCATGATGGAGGCCGTCAGGTCGCTGGGGGTGGCGTCGCGGTTTGTGAGCGGCTACATCTACACGCCGGAGCGTTCAGGTCTCGCGGGCGGCGGAGCCACGCATGCCTGGGTGCAGGCGTATCTGCCCGGGGCCGGGTGGATCGACTTCGATCCGACGAACAGCATCATCGGAAACAGGAATCTGATCCGGGTCGCTGTGGCCTGGGCGCCCGAGTATGTGCTGCCGTTGTGGGGTACCTACTTCGGTCCGGCCGGAGCGTGCGTTGGGATGGATGTCAACGTGAGCGTGAGCGAGGCGGCGACGTGAGGTGGTCTTGCTGGAGCGATCGTGGATGAAGGTTCGCGCCGCCGGAACGGGCGTCGCTCCATGCGCCGATGAGTAGCAAGGCAGCCGAGCCCTTGTCCCGCTACTGCCGCGAGCAGCTCCCGGCGATGCTGGAGTTTCTGCGGCAGATGGTGGCGATCAATAGCTTCACGGAGAACGCGTTCGGCATCGACCAACTCGGCGCGCACATCGCCGCGCACTTCGCGCCGCTAGGATTCGATGCGGTGCATGTGCCGGCCGCGCGCATCGGGTACGGCAGTCATCTCGTGCTCGAGCGGCACGCGAGTCCCGAGGCGCCGACGGTTGCGCTCATCTCCCATCTCGACACGGTCTTTACCGAGGAGGAGGAGCGGCGGAATGATTTCAAATGGCGCGAGGACGGGACGCGCATCTACGGACCCGGCACGAATGACATCAAGGGCGGGACGGCGCTGCTGCATCTCACACTCAGCGCGCTGGGCGAGGTCGCGCCGGAAGTGTTTGCACGGACGAACTGGGTGGTGTTGCTGAATGCGTGCGAGGAGGTCATCTCCGAGGATTTCGGGCTGCTCTGTCGCGCGCATCTGCCCGCCGATACGCGCGCGGCGCTGATCTTCGAGGCGGACGGTGGTGAGAGGGAGGACGACTTCTCGGTCGTCACGGCGCGGAAGGGGCGGGCAACGTTCCGGGTCACGGTTTCCGGGCGCGGCGCACACGCAGGCGGACAGCATCACCGCGGGGCAAACGCGGTCGCGCAGCTGGCGCAGGTCGTCACGGCGCTCGAGCGGCTCACCGACTACGCCGCGGGGCTGACGGTCAATGTTGGTTCGATCCAGGGCGGTACGGTCGCCAATCGCGTGCCCCATTTCGCGTCGGCGGAACTCGAGATGCGGGCCTTCGATCCTGGAGCCTACGAAACGGCGAAGCGCGCGATCCTCGCGTGGAATCGCGAGGGCGAAGTGGGCCCCGCGGATTTCCGCTGCCGCGTCGGGGTGGAGCTGACGAACGAAAC
Source organism: Vicinamibacterales bacterium (assembly GCA_040081675.1). Lineage (GTDB taxonomy): Bacteria > Acidobacteriota > Vicinamibacteria > Vicinamibacterales > CAVVIG01 > CAVVIG01. The sequence goes on along the minus strand of JBEBGB010000189.1, from coordinate 2,699 downwards.
CGTGCCGTGGCCGCGCAATCCCGGATCCCAGCATCTCCTCGAGCTGTGGCAGGAGGCCGGTCGCGATCTAGGTCGCGCCGTGCGCAGCGAAGAAAGGGGCGGCTTGAGCGATGGCAATGTGCTCTGGGATTTCTGCCCGACGCTCGACGGCCTCGGCCCCCGCGGCGAGAGCTGCCACTGCTCCGAGATGAACGCCGCAGAGGGCAAGGAGCAGGAGTGGGTCGATGTCACCTCGTTCGTGCCAAAAACGGTGCTGAACGCGAGCGCGCTGCTTCGCCTGCTCGGCTGAATCGCGCGGTCATCAGGCGCGCTCAATGCCCAGACGAAGGGCGGCCTCGTAATGCACCTGCGACAGCCTCAGAGTCGTGACGTAGATTGTCGCCCGGTCGGCGCGACAGGTCACACTGACGACGCGGCGCCTGCCCACCGTCTGATGTGCTCCGATGACCTCGCGCTCCCACGCCGGCACAGGCACATGCGGTGGAACGCGTCGCAGGAGGTCGTCGAGCAACCGGCGGTTGCGCGCGTGCTCCGGTGGCACGACGAAGACCGCCTTCCCAAGATGCTGACGCTTCGTTAGCTGTTCGACTTCCCAGATCACGCCAGCTGACTCCGAGACGCCAACGACGACCAGCGATGCCTCGTCCATCAGGCGGGTCACCACGTTCCGCCACTCGACGGTCGGTACGTACAGGCGCGGTACCCCGACCGGCGGCGCTGCGTCATCCGGACGGCCGATGGCGATCACGGGACCGAGGCTCAAGCAGGTCTGCAGCACGTCCTCGAGATGTGATTGTTCAAACGCCGGATCGACTAGCCGCACCGACGGCGCCACCGCCGCAGAGCGCAGCGAGACCTGGTCGTTCTCGAAAGATCGCAGGAACAACACTGGCGGTCGCTCGTCGATCCGGCGTGCGTCGCTGGCCGGTGTCAGGGCCGCACGGCTGGCCCGGCGGCGCGCTGTGTCAGCGAGGCGGAACATCGACTGGGTCCACACGACGAGGCCCGGCAGAAACAGGAACATGACGACGACGAGAGCGATGTAATGCCCCTCGAGCGGACTCAGCGAAGTCGGCAGCGCCGGCAGCAGGGTCAGCGCAGAGGTCGAGCTCGTGTTCGCAGACCCGATCGGAGAGAAGGCGATGCCTTCCAGCAGAAACGCCACGATGCTCCACCGAGCGCTGCGATCGCGCACGATCGTTCGCCAGCGCCCTCTTGGCCATACCACGCCGCACAACTGCCGCAACGCCGTCCTCCAGTCACGGCGCCGGTTTTGTTGAAGAAGTGCCAGGAGGTTCGCGTGCTGCCGCCGCCTGACGATGAATGCCGTCCCGATGGCAAGGGCGATGAAGAAGACGTTGTGCAGCGCGAAATCAGCCGCGCGAAACCACACCCGACCATCCCGGAGATCCTGTCGTGACGTGTCGAGATACAGTCCGACGGCTCCCCACGGCATCACGACGATGCTCAGCACGAACCAGCTCCACAGAGCCGGCACCGATCCGGCCCAGAGCGCCCGAAGGCTTCTGAAGAAGAACCACGACACCAGGACGGCGAGGATCGTCACCGGGATCCCAGCGACGATGGCGAGGTAGATGCCGCCGATCACCTCGTAGCCTTCTCGAACGGGATCGAACAGCGCGTCGGGAATGGTGGTGAGTGTGACGAACAGCGTCGCCGCGACGCTCGCGCGAATGGTGCGGACGGCGACCAGCAGGCGGACGTACGGGGTGACAATCGGATCGAGATCGACGACGTTGATGTGGCCGGCCTCGCCTGACAGTTCTACCCCGCTTGTCGCAGGAGTCGTGTCGGGGCGGTGGTCCCTGACTTCGACCGCTGCTTCAGGGGAAGACGCCTCCCGCGTCTGTCGCTTGCGCGTGCGCGTGCGCAGACCCAGGTGCAGCAGCACGAGCGCCAGGGCGAGCGCGCCGCCGACGAGAGGGTCGCGAAAGCTCCCGAGAAACACTGCGGCAGCGGCAAACGCGACGACGATCGCGTCCTGCCAGACGGTGCAGAGACACCACAACACCAGCCAGACAGCCACGACACCAAGCGCGGTCAGGCCAGGCCACACCATTCCCGGGGGTGGGTCATTGAATGGCGTGATCAACCGCGACGGCACGACAACCAGCACCAGGAGCGCGATGAATACCGCGTGCGTCACGCGGGTCGGTTCGGCCGGTGCGGCGTTGTTGAGAAACAACGACAGCCTCATGCCGGGGTTACCACGCCACCCCCTCGAGGGAGACGCCCGTTGCCAACCTTGTAGGTCTTGGATTCGCTATTCTCCTCGTGAATCCACGATTGCGGCAACCGTCGCGTGTGACGGAGTCCCTGTCCTGTATCTGACGACGTTCATGCTGCGCGCCGAGCCAACGCACTTCAGAATCGAGGATTGAGCGTCAAGTTGAGTAAGCTCCTCCGGTTCTGAGAAACAGGGCGCGTCACGTCTGAGCGCGGCTCGAACGGGCCGGCAAACTCGCTCTCGTGGGCGATGGAGGGAAAATGCGAACAACAGCGACAGGGTCAGAGCTGAAGGCGGCTGCCTACGCGGGCACCTACGTCGTCGTACTCGCCTGGGACACGGTGGACGGCAAGATTCCCCCGAGACCGGACATGCTCGGCTACGCGATCGAACGCGCCGAGCTCGACACCAATGGCAGCGAAGTCGAGCGTTACTGGATGCGGGGCATCAA